>CAKPZX010000010.1 GCA_934215455.1 uncultured Streptococcus sp. | reverse complement strand
GATTTTCAGTGAAAAATCTAGTGGCGACCATAGAAAAGTGCAATTTCTCACAAAAAAGAGCCTGACGGCTCTGGTTTAAAAATGAGGAATCTTTATTCTTACATTGAAATAGGTTTATTCTGCCAGTTGCTCCTTCTCTTCTGCTCTTTCATCTTCTGAAGGGTGATTTCGTCTATAAACGATCCCACTGACATTCCACCATTCTCTGAGGATATAAATCCAATAGAAGGCCTGACACAAGTAAAATCCCCAATCTAACCGAAGGAGGTCTATTTGAACAGTCATAGAAAACATGGTGAAGATTAAAATGATGCTACAGGCTACAAAAATTAACAGCGATTGAAGATGCGCCAGTAAAGGATAGCCTATTTTATTTAGGAGATATTTTACAAAAATAGCAAGTACTGGTAATACGAAAAGAATAATAAGTGACGTCGTGAAATAAGAATGGATGAGGCCTTCAAACTCTTTGGCATTGTATAGAGAATGTTCACCTAGGAAAATCGAAAACTGTGTCGAATCATTTTCCCTTATTTTTTGATATGTATAAAACGGTGAGATCAATAGGGTCAAAGCATAGGCCGTAAAAAAGCCAAGCTGACGCAATAACTGATGATTAAATTTTATTTTTCCTTTTACCATGTCTACTTTCACCCCCTAACCTTTCCATTCCGAATTTCAACAGTCTCAGATACTTGTTTCCCATCATTGAACAGGCCATACCACCCATCTGGTAGAGACTTAATTGCCAAGTAATCCTTCAAAACTGATTTAAAATCATTCCCTGATTCTTTAAATCGACTTATATTTTCAGGAGAGATAATTTTAACATAGATGTCTCCTGATTCGATAAAACTACTATACGAGACATCATACCATCCCCCTAGAATTTTTAACTCAGAATTAGGAATGCCATTCTCATATTGCTCCATCAAACTGAAATAATTGTTATCTCGTTTCTTAAAAGGGGATAAGCTTATTTCAATCCAAGAGCCGCTAAAAGCACTATACTCGTTAATTTTTTTATCTAATTCTGCCTCAAGCTCGATTCGCTCAGTACTGAATTCAAACCCCTTCTCTATAATAGGCAAATAGGCTCTATCAAAATCATCATAGGTATTTTCTATTCCTAGGTTTTCAGCTAAATCAATCTTATTAGAATAAGGCATCACCAAGTGTTTAAATCTGACTGATTTTTTCAAAGGAATTGAAACTTTTTTCCCTTCAACCGTTTCAGAATAGATAAAATTCACATCCGGACCGGCATTGGGACGAGTCCAAGAGAAACCTGTAATCTGTATATCTCCTCGGAAACTTCTACTATCATAGAAACCTTTTAGGTTAGCGTCTAAATTTCTATAAAAAAAGAATCCTAGAAACAGTAGGAAGCAGATAACCACTAGAAAAGCTTTTGACCGATCACTAATCGTCGTCTGGCCCTTCTTGAAATGTTTTTTCAAATTCACGTTCCAACTCTTCTTCAACTTTTTCCTCCTTTATGACCTTTTTAAATTCTTCAGCATTCCGAACGATTTCTTTCTGCCCACTCTTTGTATAAGGAGCACTAATAGACCAACTGAAATGATCTGCATCAGGAAACAAACTCTTGATGACAGTTTTTTCCTCCTCCATAGTGAGGTTTTGTTTTAAAATCAAGAGATGGCGATATTTTTTTAGTAGGGTTAAGAGTTTACTATCCTTCACCTTCACACCATTGCGATCTAATCTCTCCGTAGAACTTGAGGAAGTTTCTACTTTTTCATCTTCATCATCAAATTCATAACCTATCCAACATCCTCCTACATCTATTTTATTTCTATCAAGACTGTATTTTTTTGTCTCAAATTTAGGTGCAGGCAATATTTGATAAAATCCACTATAACCATAATCAACAATCATTTTTGGAACTGTCTTTGCGATTTCTCCCTTGTTCAGATTCACAAATAGGAGATTATTTTTTGTAACATTGAAAGCTACGTACTCATCTTTTCCATCTGTAAACATGCTGCTTCTCATGTCTCCTTTAATCGAGTCGTAACCCATTTTTTGAACGAGTTTTAAAACATCAATGGTATGACCTTCTCCTTTCTCTTGGCCCAATTCATAATATCGAATTCTAAAATATTCATTTGCATCTTTTTTCTTATCTTCATCACTGATTAGTTTAGAATCTTGAAGGGCTATATATTGGGATCCAACAGCATAAATATATGGGTTGTTTTTTCTATCTTCTTTCTTAAAACTATAAGCCAATATTGGAATTCCGGTGGCCTCTTCACTAATAATTCGATTTTCCAATAACCGTTGTCCTCTACCAACATAGGTATAATTTCTATCACTCACAACATGTCCCGCTTCTTTTAGATAAAAGAAAGACCAGGCACCGCTAACCAGTAGAACAGTCACGGCAACTAGGGAAAAAATATGCCACATCTTCCACGAAAAGTTTTCCAGCTTTTTCATCTCGTTCTCCTTTTGTTTGATCGTGAAAGTATATTATATCATGATTTTATCTATTTTTCTCTCGCTATCCTAGTGTGGTTTTACCATACAAAAAAGAGCCTGACGGCTCTGGTTTCTCTCACATTAATTTTTCTGACAGTCGGGGCAAATGCCATAGACGGTCATCTGGGTCTTGGTGATCTGGTAGCCACTTTGACTGGCTGCTTCTTCGCGAAGATCTGGGACTTCAATGTCCACATCTGCGATACGGCCACATTTTTCACACACCACATTCAAATGATCATGCCCCATGAAATCAAAATAGGTCGTGGTATCATTGCGAACCTTGATCTCAGAAACAACCCCCTCATCAATCAAAACTTTGATATTGTTGTAGACAGTTGCTAGACTCATGCTTGGAAACTGAGGCAATAAATCGCGATAGATCTTCTCAGCGCTTGGATGTTCATGACTCGCCACTAAATAGGAAAGAACTGCTCTGCGGGTATCGGTAATCCGAATGCCCTTAGCACGCAAACTTTGCAAGACTTCTTCCACGCGCTCTTCTTCATGACGATGCAATGCGTTCACAATGATTCCCCCTTTCCAATATGATGTAATCGATTCGTTACCCTTATTATATCATGTTTCAAAATAAATCACTATTTAGAATGCTTTTAATTAAAAAAAATGTCCGGGGGACATTGATTCACGAGCCTGAAAATGGAAAAGCGAGTTTATGTCCAGGGGACATTGATTCACGAATCTAAAACGGAAAAGCGAGTTTATGTCCAGGGGACATTGATTCATTCACTAATGGCTCTATCCCCTCTCAACCGATCCAACTCGTCATCCAGCGCACGGTTCCTAGGATCATTTTGACCACGAGGATCATAAAGCAAAATTCCAGTACAAACCACAGCCCTTTCAATAGATACAAAATAGGTCGGATAAACAACAAGGCAAAGAGGCCTAAAATGAATCTCATGGTCTTTTCTCTCTTTCTTTTTTCCTATTATACCCTTATCCTATAGAGCTGTCCAACAAAAAAACCATCCTAGAAATCTAGGATGGCTTTTCAAAATGCAATTATTTAACTGCTTCTTTAAGAGCTTTACCAGCTTTGAATGCTGGAACTTTAGAAGCTGCGATTTTGATTTCTTTACCAGTTTGTGGGTTGCGACCTTTACGAGCTGCACGTTCACGAACTTCGAAGTTACCGAAACCGATCAATTGAACTTTTTCACCTTTTGAAAGGTATTCTGAAACTGCTGCGAATACAGCGTCAACAGCTGCTGCTGAATCTTTCTTAGTCAATTCTGTAGCTTCTGCCACTTTTGCGATCAAATCTTGTTTGTTAGCCATTTAACAAATCCTCCAATTTTTTTTAGGCTTTACGCCTTAACAGTACTATCATATCTAAAAAAAGCCTTTAGGTCAAGTACTAAACCTGTTTTTTCAAACATTTATTCAGCTTATTCGTAGCGCACCAAAACTGCAAATGCATTCTCACCTGTATGAGTTTGAATAATCGATCCAGTTTCGAGAACTGGGATTGCTTTTTCAACGAGAGATTGCAACTGAGCCTTCATTTCATTGGCCCACTCTGGTGTCCCTGCGTAAGAAATCCCGATCTCAGCCACCTTACTATGGGAAAGTTTCTCTACCAATTCATCCAACCATTTCTTAAAGGTCTTGTTTCCACGTCCCTTGACGATTGGTTCCAACTGATGGTCCTTCATTTCCATCACCACACGGATGTTAAGAAGCGAGCTTAAAAGTCCGGTAACACGGCCAATCCGACCACCTTTAACTAGATTTTCCAAGGTAGATACGCCGATATACAACTCTGTCTTTTCTTTAACTTCTTCAATACGAGCTAAAACGGTGTCTAGATCTGCTCCTTCTTTAGCCAACTTAGCTGCTTCAACCACTTGGAACTTCATGGCTTGGTCTGTAAAGCCACTATCAATCACGGTCACATCTGCTCCAGATAAGGTTGCCCCTTGACGAGCCGCCTCTACTGTTCCTGACAAGGCACGAGACATATGAATCGAAACGATGTGAGCTCCGTCTGCTGCTAACTTTTCATACACCTCCGCAAAGACTCCAACGGGTGGTTGGCTGGTCTTTGGAAGGTTTTTGCTAGACTGCATTAAGCGTAAGAAGTCCCCTTCGCCCAACTCACTGTCGGAATAAAGGACTCCATCCACCATAACAGAAAGTGGCACAATGGTAATGCCATATTCTTCAACCACTTCAGGCTCAATTGTAATAGATGAGTCTGTAACTATTTTAATATTTGCCATATTTTTCTATACTCTTCCTAAGAATGTTCTGCTTTCATTATATCAAAAAACACGGGGTTTTGCAGTGAAAGATATCCATTCCTGTTTCCTCAGTCGTCTGCGGCAGAAAAACCTGTATTATGAAGGACATGGTCATGGACAATGCCTTGATCATCCAAGAGCAATCCATGGAGGACTCCACCAAAGACAGCGCCCCCATCGACGCCCATCTTCTGATCTGAAATCCAAAGATTTTCGGTGCCGACTGGCTCATTGAGCAGTCCATAGACTGGTGTATGGCCAAAGACGATCCATTTGCCTGTATGATTCTCCGCTTCATGGAATGGTTTTCGGATCCAGACCTTTTGGTAATCACTAGTTTCTCGCCAATTTTCAAGGGTTAGATCCACACCGGCATGGACAAAGTAATAGGTCTCTGTCTCGTAGTCAAAGGGCAAACTGCGAATAAAGGCCACCAAGTCAGGAACAGTGTTCTCTACTACTTGCGCATCCGCAATCCCATCTACAAGAGCATCGAGCGGCCGACCTAACAGAGAGTTAATGGTCGTATCGCCGCCATTTCTTCGGTAGTGATCGTAACGCTCTTCTGGATTGTCCAACCAAGCCAAAAACATGTACTCGTGATTCCCAGAAAGGCAAACAGCTCCGTGGTGGTCTACGTAGTCTTTTACAATTTCAATTGATCGTTTGCTGTTTTCGCCTCGATCTATCAAATCCCCTAAAAAGACCAATTGAGCTTTTCCATCCCACTCTGTCATGAGCTCTTCTAGCATTTGTGCTTTTCCGTGAATATCTCCGACCACAAAGTATGTTGACATTGTTTCAAACCTTCTTTCTCTTAACGCTTGAGAAGTTGCTCTGCTTGTTGACGGGCAGCTTCCGTTAGATCCTCTCCTGCCAGCATCTTGGCAATTTCTTCGATTCGTTCTTCTCTATTGAGCAAACGCACAGTAGATACAGTTGAGTGTTCATCACTGATTTTCTCAATATAGAATTGATAATCTGCTGCAGCGATGACTTGAGGCAGGTGAGAAATGGCAAGCACCTGGCCATTTTGACCAATCTTATGAATTTTCGCTGCGATGGCTTGAGCCACGCGCCCAGAGACCCCTGTATCCACCTCGTCAAAGACGATACTGGTTTTTCCTTCCTTTCGAGAAAAAGCCGATTTAATGGCCAACATCAAGCGTGACAATTCTCCGCCAGATGCAACCTTGACAAGAGGTTTAAAGTCCTCACCTGGGTTGGTCGAAATGTAAAACTCGACGGCTTCATTTCCCTCACGATTAAACTTAGCCTTACTAAAACGCACTTGAAAACGCGCCTTGTCCATGTAGAGGTCTGCCAATTCTTGCTGGATTTCATTTTCCAAAGCTTGGGCCAGGGCATGCCGCTGATCACTCAAATCTTGAGCCAAGGTAACCAAACTCTTTTCCAAACGTTTGAGTTCTTTTTCCAAGTCCTCAGACGAGAGGTCACTTCCGGTGAGGAGGCTATACTCTTTGGTAATTTGCGCCAGGTATTCCAAGACGTCCTTGACTTTGCCACCATACTTGCGCGTGATGGAGTGGATCAAATCTAAACGTGATTCCACCTGCATGAGGCGATTGCCATCAAACTCCAGACCATCGACCACATCTTCTAAGCGCTTGGTAATATCCTCAAGGGCATAGAAGGTTTCCGATAACTGGCTTGAGAGCTCTTTGTAGGTCGGATCATATTCTTCAATACTTTCCAGATCATTCATGGCTGAGCGAACATTGGAGAGGCTCGAAAACTCTTCTGCATCCAGCATGGTATAGGCATTGGTTAGGGTATCTGCAATCATCTTGTGATTGAGCAGGCGTTGGCGTTCTTGCTCCAGACGCAGGTCCTCATCCACTTCCAAGACAGCTGCCTCAATCTCTGCAATCTGAAACTCCAACATCTCAATACGAGCCTTGTTTTCCTGCTGGTTGCGCTGGAGTTCCACCACTTGTTTGCGCAGGCGTTTGTAGTCTTCAAAGGTCTGACGATACGCGTCTTTGATTTGGAAAAAGGCTGCATCCCCAAATTCATCCAGCATAGCGATATGCAATTGGGGCCGCATAAGTTCTTCCTGATCATGCTGGCCATGGATATCCACCAAATGTTGACCGACTGCCTTTAAGACAGATAAATTCACCATCTGACCATTGATCCGACTGACACTTCGTCCATTTTGCAAGATCTCTCGGCGAATGATCAATTCATCGGTCCACTCTAGTCCTTGCTCTTCAAAGAGAGCTGTCAGATGACGATTGCTCTCAACGGTGAAGAGCCCTTCGATTTCCGCTTTTGGGGCTCCGTGTCGGATGACATCCGTCGTTGCGCGGCTTCCCAGCATCATGTTCATGGCATCGATAATGATGGATTTCCCTGCACCTGTTTCCCCTGTCAGTACCGTCATTCCCTTTTCAAAATTTAAGGAAATCTCCTCGATAATGGCAAAGTTCTTAATCGAAATTTCTAATAGCATAGGCTCTTACCACCCAAAGATTGATTTGAGGATATTCTCTGCTTCTGGAGCTGAATAGGCGATCAGTAAGATCGTATCATCATCTGCAACAATACTAAAGATATGCTCCTTATAAATCTCCCGCAAGCGACGTTTGACTAAAGGAGCCGTCCCTGGAACCATAGTGAAATTGACATATTCTCCCATGCGACGATGAGATAAAATATTGCTTTCGATCATCCCGATCCCTTGGTGGTGCTTACGCGGCAATTCATAGACATAGGTCATGTCTTTCAGAGGGCGTTTTACGATGCCCAATTCTTTGATATCCCGTGACACCGTCGCTTGGGTTGCTGAGATGCCTTCTTTTTTCAAATGTTCGACGATCTCTTCTTGCGTCCCCACTTCATGATCGCGAATGAAACGACGAATTTTTTCTAATCTGATATTCTTACTCTTCATGTTTAAATTCCTTGTGTGCCAGCTCCACAACAGCCTCCAGCTGCTCTGAAGTTGGCTTTGTTTTCTCTTCTTTTTTTTCTAGATACATCAAAAATTCGATGTTGCCATGGCCTCCTTGAATAGGGGAATAATCCACTCCCATTACCGCAAAGCCATGTGTCCCTGCAAAAGCAGCAACCTTTTCAAGGACGGCTAAATGAATCTTAGGATCCTTAATGATCCCATTTTTCCCGATCTGTTCGCGTCCTGCCTCAAACTGAGGTTTGACCAAGGCCACGACTTGTCCATTTTCTGCCAAAATCCGGTGAAGGGCTGGCAGAATCAAGTCCAAGGAAATAAAGCTGACATCGATGCTCGCAAAGCTCGGTGTCGCTTCAAAATCATCTGGCTCGGCATAGCGGAAATTGAACTGCTCCATCGAGACCACCCGAGGATCATTGCGCAATTTCCAGGCCAACTGATTGGTCCCGACATCCACCGAAAAGACCTGGCTGGCTCCGTTTTGCAGCATGACATCTGTAAAGCCACCTGTAGAAGCTCCAATATCAATCGTAATTTTACCCTCTACAGATAAACCAAATTGGTTCAGGGCTTTTTCTAATTTAAGACCGCCCCGGCTGACATATTTGAGCTTTTCACCCTTTAATTTCAACTCGGTTGCTTCATCAATTTTTTCACCCGGTTTATCGAAGCGCTCACCATTGATAACGGCAACGACAAGGCCTGCCATCACCCCTCTTTTGGCTTGTTCGCGGGTATCAAATAGGCCTTGTTTATAGGCTAATACATCCACTCTTTCCTTAGCCATCTATTCGTAATCCTTCTATTAATTTCTTGATCGCTCGCGGATCAAAGTCGCAAGCAGCTGTAATCTGATCCAACAAGTCCTCGCAAGCGTCTAATTCACTTGTCAGCAAAGCTTTTGATTCTTCCAATCCCAACAGGGCTGGATAGGTCGATTTTTCAGCTACTAAGTCCTTTTGAGGGGTCTTGCCCAGAGCTTCAAAATCAGCGACCAAATCCAAAATATCATCCCTCACTTGAAAAGCCAGGCCTAATTTTTTCCCGATTTTTTCTAAGAGCTGAGCAATGTCTGCTTGCAACTCTAAAATCAAACCTGCTGCGATGAAAGGATAGGCAAGGAGGCGTCCTGTCTTATTGGCATGGATGGTCTGCAACTCTGCTAGCGTGAGCTGTTTGTGCTCCCCTTCCATATCAAGGACTTGGCCAGCTACCATTCCACGACTACCAGAAGCATCTGACAATTCAAGAATCAAAGAGACCTTGACCGCATCAGGAAGGGCACTCACAGCTATCATCCCAAAGGGATCGAGAAAAAGTGCATCCCCTGCTAAAATCGCCAGGTCTTCTCCGAATTTCTTATGATTGGTCAATTGTCCCCGACGGTAATCATCATTGTCCATGGCAGGCAGATCATCGTGAATAAGGCTTCCTGTATGGATCATCTCCAAAGCCCCTGCCACTTGAAAGTGAGCCTCCGTCAATTCCAGTCCAAAGGCCTCTAACAATTCTAGAAGGAGCAAGGGGCGCAGGCGTTTTCCACCTGCCTGGATCGAATACAGGACCGACTCCACTAAATGGGGGGCAACGGCTTTCTCCTCATAAAAAGAGCGAACTGCTTGCTCTACTCTATTTCGTTTTTCTTCTTGTCTCATGCTAGATCCGCTTCAGTACCATCTGCTTGCACGACCTTGACCAAGGTTTTCTCTGCTTGATCCAAGGTCTCTTGCAATTCTTTTGACAACTTCATTCCTTTTTGGAATTCTGTAATGGCTTCTTCAAGAGCCACATCTCCACTCTCCAATTTTTGGACGATAGCTTCCAAATCTGCTAAGTTTTCTTCAAATTTCTTTTCTTTCGACATGTTTTACCTCTACTTCTAACTGGCCATCTCTCATGATGAGTGACAGCGGGTCCCCTTCTGTTACTTTCGCAACCGAATCTAGAACCTGATCTCCTTCCTTGACCATGGCATAGCCACGCGCAATAATCCGACTGGTATCGAGCATCAAGAGGGCTTCTGATAAGCCTTGCACCTTGATCTTTTGCTCTTTTAGGACTTGTTCCATTCGGTTGGTTAAGATTCTCTTATCTTGGAGCAGGCGGTCCTGGTAGCGCTCGATGCGGTGCAAGGGAGACATAGCTTCTAGGCGATGACGCAAACCTTGCAGTTGATTGGCCCCTTGTCCATAAGCATCACGCATTCCTTGTTTCAATCGCAATTGCAACTGGTCAATTTTTTGCAGGTAGCCATCATAGAGTCTTTCAGGCTGTCTAAAAATAACCGATTGACTTAATTTGGCCAAGCGTTCACGATTATAGGCCAAACGATTGGACATGGCTGTTGCCATGCGGTTCTCCTGCTTTTGTAAATGGGACAAGAGATCCAACTTCGTTACTGGAGTGGCCAATTCAGCAGCGGCTGTCGGAGTAGCGGCTCGTCGGTCTGCTACAAAATCGGCTAGAGTCGTATCTGTCTCATGTCCAACACTGGAGATAATCGGAATCCGCGATTCAAAAATGGCTCGCACCACTGCTTCTTCATTAAAGGTCCAGAGATCTTCAATCGAACCACCCCCACGACCGATAATCAAGACATCCAAATCATCCCGTTGGTTAGCCCTTTGAATATTAGCAACCACCTCACTTGCGGCGCCTTCCCCCTGAACCTTGGTCGGGTAGAGCACAATCTCAATACCAGGGAAGCGTCGGCTCACCGTTGTGATAATATCGCGAATCACGGCCCCACTTTGACTGGTGATGACCCCGATCTTTCTTGGAAATTGTGGCAGAGCTTGCTTCCACCGATCCTGAAAGAGCCCTTCTTCGGTCAACTTTTTCTTGAGTTGCTCAAATTGGATGGCCAAGGCCCCTACCCCATCTGGCTCAGCCTTTTCAATGACAATGGAATAACTCCCACTTGGCTCATAGAGCTGTATCCGTCCAATGACGTTGATCTTCATGCCTTCTTCTAGCTCAAAACCAAAGCTTCGATAAACCCCAGCCCAGACCGTCGCCTGAATAACCGCTTTTTCATCCTTTAATGAAAAATACTGGTGGTTGGGACGTTTTCGGAAATTGGAGACCTGCCCTGTCAGATAAACCCTTTCCAAATAGGGATCCTTATCAAATTTTAATTTCAAATATTTAGTCAAACTTGATACGGATAAATAGTTGGACATAGGAACTCCTTTCTGCAGAATATGATCAAGTTTAATTATACCAAAAAACGCCAAAAAAGGCTGGTAGACAAAGCGAAATCATGAATTTCCTTTCTCTACAAGCCTCATTTTATTCAAGTTACCCTCTACTTGTCTGTTTAACACCAGCTTCTTTATTTTTCACACTTCTCTAACCGTTCAATAAAGGAGCTAAGAAGCGCTTGGGGTTCCCCTTCATTTGGATAGGCATAACTAATATAGAAGACTGTTTTTTCCTCTTCAACCAGCGGAATTTTGACAAGATTTGGATATTCTGGGAAGAGAGTCAGATCGGTCATGAGACCAATTCCCAAATTTTTTTCGATGAACAAAAATCCTATTTAGGATACAACAAAAAGACAAGTCACAAGACTTGTCTTTTCTTATTTAGGAGGTTTTTTTGTCCCTATTTTTGATAGGTTTTCACGACCCAATCGACCCCTTCATCTGCCGTGAGGGTATAGACGGGATTCTCAGTCGTTTCATAAAAGGTCATGGAGAGAGTTTTACCATCCACGAATACTTCAATTGAGTTGGTATCTCGGAGAATTGAAAAATGATGATCCTTTTCGGCATCCAACTGAATCCATCTCGATTGAAATGTTGGATTTTCTTTTCCAGAAATGGTGTGCCCAAATTGGTCTCGACTTAAGCTAAAGCGTTTTTGAGAGGCGTCATAAACCAATTGCAAGACACTATCAGGATCAGTTTCATCGCCATAACCAAGGATAAAGGAGCGACCCGGTTTGGCATCTAGTTCAAACAAGGTTTGTTTCCCTCTAGCTGGGATAATGATTTGATTGCCCTTAACAATGGTTTCTGACGCATGCTCTACAAGAAAGTGTTCTTTCACTGACTCAGGTAACTCCTGAACCAATCGTCCGTCTTTCAGAGACAATTTTCTTGGAAGAGTCATACTACCTGCCCACCCATGAGCTAAATCATGACTGGGGATAGACCGGTGCCACATTTGCATCCAGGCAACCATATAGCGTTCGCCCTTTGGTCCTTGACAAGTTTGAGGAGCATAAAAATCCAAACCGCCATCAATTTCATCATAGGAATCGACACGAAAGC
The DNA here is from genome assembly GCA_934215455.1 of uncultured Streptococcus sp. Classification (GTDB taxonomy): domain Bacteria; phylum Bacillota; class Bacilli; order Lactobacillales; family Streptococcaceae; genus Streptococcus. Next base: position 28,639 of record CAKPZX010000010.1, on the reverse strand, counting down.
GCCCTGTTTCCCAATCCATATCACCGATAAAAGCAACCGTCGAATTTAAGTTCCAGTATTTTTCTTGCTGTCTTTCCATTTCAATGGGAGACAGGATCAAGACCCATTTGCCATCTAAAGGGAAGAAATCAGGACACTCCCACATAATCCCTTGCCCTTTTTCACCTTCAAGTAGGACTGATGTAAAGGTCCAATCTATTAGATTACTTGATGCAAATAGGAGAATTTGACCTCTGTCATCTTGCGTCTTAGAAGCAACAACAGCGTAATAGCTTCCTTGATATTCAAATACTTTAGGATCACGAAAATCTGCAATATCTGCGATCCCCTCAATATGTTGAGCATGGATCACTGGATTAGTAGGCAACTTTTCAAAGGTAACGCCGTCTGTCGACACCGCAAGACACTGAGTCTCCTCGCGCTTTTTCTCATCGTCTACATGACCCGTATACAGCAAATAGAGCTTGTCATCTTTCACAATAGCACTACCCGAGAAACAACCATCCTTATCATAGCTTTCACTTGGTGCTAAAGCTACTGGCAGTTCTTCCCAATGGAGAAGATCTTTTGATTTGGCATGCCCCCAATGCATGGGACCCCAAACACTATCATAGGGATAGAATTGGTAAAACAAATGGTATTCCCCACGGAAATAAACAAAACCATCAGGATCGTTCATCCAACCTATTGGAGGTAGCAAATGGAATGCCCCTCTATATTGCTGGTCAACCTTTTCCCTGTTTTCATCGATATACTGATTTACTTTCCGAATGCTTTCTTTCATACTGATCACCTATTCCCTATTTTCAGTGCTGGTTGCCTGATTTTTGTCACTCCACTGCTTCATCCACTTTGGGATTTCTTGGCTGATGGTTGTCGGTAGAACCACATAAGCCTCCTTGCTCAAGTCTTCTGCAATGGCTGAATGGAGATAGGTCGCAACCACCACGCGCTCATAGAGACTGACCTGTGGAAATTGACCCGCAAACCCTGCGATCATCCCTGCCAAGGTATCTCCCATGCCCCCTGTTGCCTGATAGGGACCACCAACATCTAGCTGATAGCCCTCTTCTTGCCCACTTGTCCAAATGCGGGTGTGAGGCCCTTTTTCTACAATGACAGTCCCTTGAGGAAAGTTCTGTACTGCTCTTCGACTCTTGTCTTCAGTCTGGCTTGCAAGATCAATCCCTGACAGTTTTTCCCATTCTTTTTGATGAGGGGTAAAGACCAACTGAGCTTCTGGCAGGTCAAACTGAGAGGCTGTAAAAAGACTGATAGCTCCTCCATCTAATATCAAGACCTGCTGGCTAGAGACTTGTTCAAAAATCATGTGCAAGATTGCTTGGTTTTCTCTTGCTTCCTTTAAGCCCGGTCCTACGAGAATCACGCTAGCTTTTTGGAGCTGCTCACAAAGGAGTTCGTGATCTGCCAAATCAAAGCCCATAGCTTCAGAAAGATGGCTATGAAGGGCTGTCAGATTATCAGGATCTGTTGCTACAGTAACCAGCCCCGCACCACTATGAACCGCAGCAAGCGCCGCCATAATGATGGCTCCCCCATAGGGGTAAGTCCCCCCAATCAAGAGCAGGCGACCAAAATCTCCCTTATAAGAATTCACCTCTCGCTTTGCAATGACACGTTGGATCTCTTCTTTCTGAACTGTTTTCATACCTTCCTCATTTCTAGCGAAAAAGGAGAAGCCACGACTCACCCTCCATCTTTTATTTTCCTCTGAATTCTGCGAAGACTTGCAAGATCTTAGCAGCCACAGCTTGTGGTTGATTTTGTTTGGCTACCAATTGATCATCCGCATAAGGCTGAAGGGCTGGAAAATCACCAATTTGAACTGCATAAAGAGCTTTTTCAAAGAGCTCGATATCATTTTGATCATTGCCAAAAGCCACGAAATTCTCTCCACAGAGTTCTTCTACGGTTGTCGCTTTATGCGTGTCTGCTGGATTGAGATAGATGCATTTTTCATGCGCATGATAGCGGATATGGGCCTTATCTGTCTTTTCGATCCGCTCGATGATCTCATCCACGAGCTCCTCATGGCCACCCATATAGATCACGACCTTAATCGGATCTGTCAGCTCCTCTAACGAACGATACTGGGCTTTCTTGAGAGGATCTACATTAGCAACAAAAGGAATCTTTTCCAAAATCTGTCCGCTATAATCAAAGGTATCATCCACAAAAAATGGTAGATTGTAATGGCGACAAAAGCCAAGGACTTCCCGATACACATCCTTGTCCAATTGGTCCTCATATACTAATTGCCCCTGACGATAGGCCAATCCACCATTTAAGCCTATCACGAGTTGCTGACTCAATGGGTCCCCTAAAAGGCCCAAGCAGTCCCGGTAAGAACGTGCAGAAGCAAAGGCAACTTCATGACCAAATTCTTCTGCTCTCAATAAGACCTGTTTGATTTCATCATCGATTGTGACACCATCGAATGACAGGGTTCCATCTAAATCAAATACAAACTTCATCTTGTTCACACTTTCATTTTTTTAAGGCACGAACAGCTGCTTCGTAGGTCTGCTCCATCAGCATGGTGACGGTCATAGGACCAACCCCTCCTGGTACCGGGGTAATATGACTGGCCAAAGGTGCAACAGAGTCAAAATCGACATCCCCACACAATTTGCCATTCTCATCGCGATTCATTCCGACGTCAATAACAACGGCGCCTTCTTTCACGAAGTCTGCTGTTACAAATTTTGCACGACCGATCGCCACAACCAAGATATCTGCTCTTCTAGCAATTTTAGGCAGATGATGGGTCCGAGAATGGGTCAAGGTTACCGTCGCATTTTTGGCGAGGAGCAACTGCGCCATGGGTTTTCCAACGATATTGGAACGACCAATCACGACTGCTCGCTTCCCTTCTAGATCAATCCCGTACTCTTTGAACATCTCCATGATCCCAGCGGGAGTTGAAGGCACCATGAGAGGATTTCCAGCCCATAAGCGTCCCATATTCAATGGATGAAAGCCATCCACATCTTTTGTCGGATCAATGGCTAAAAGGACTGCATCCGCATCAATATGCTTAGGCAGTGGCAACTGCACCAAAATCCCATGCCAAAGGGGATCTTGATTGTAATGTTCGATCACTTCTAATAATTCAGCTTGGCTAATACTTTCAGGAAGTCGTCTCACTTCACTCCGAAAGCCTGCCGCAATAGCAGAACGCTCTTTATTTCTTACATAGATTTTGCTAGCTGGATTATCTCCTACCACGATGACAACGAGACCAGGCACAACCCCTGTCTCTTCTTTTAATCGTGCTGTTTTCTTCGCAATCTCACCCTGTAATTTTGTAGCGAGCGCCTTCCCATCAATGATTGTCGTCATGTCAATTCTCTTTCTAGTCAAGTAATGAAAATAGTCCTCTCTATTATAGCAGATTTCAACTCTCAAACCTAACTGTTCCTAATTAGAATTTCCTATAGACGAAAACTATAGCCAGATGGACAAAAAATGAGCTTGAGACCACCCCAAACTCATCCACACAGCTACTTAGTAAAGCAATTCATAAATTTCCATTGCAATTAAATCAATGCTATCAAATGTATAGGTTTCACGCGCTTCAACATCACGAAGTGTAAAGGTTGAACCTTCTTCTTCATTGTAGTTGTAGGCTACTTCAGCGACAACAACACCGTCACGTTCAAAATTACGTTTCAAGTTTCCACCGTCTTTTGTCATCGTCTCCAAACGGTTGATAATCCGTACTAAATGTGATTCCATTTTATTTCTCCTCTTTACTTTCTACTCTCCTATTTTATCATAAAAGAGAAAGCTCTTCCAATAAAAATTCACATTTTTCCATTGATTTACTCTCTTCTTCAATCCTTAGCGACATTCCGTAGCAAATTCTTGCAAACTTCTAGAATACTGATATAATGAAACTATAAATCTTTGACTATTTTTGACCTTTTGAAAATAGGCTCGTCTCTTGATGGAAAACCATCAAAAACCTACTGTGAGGTATGTATATGCTTTGTCAAAATTGTAAAATAAATGAATCAACCATCCATTTATATACAAATGTAAATGGACGTCAGCAGCAAGTAGACCTCTGTCAAAATTGCTATAAAATTATGAAAACAGACCCTAATAACAGATTCTTGAAAGGCATGACCCAACGGAACCAACTGACTGGAGATCCTTTTGAAGATTTCTTCAATAACCTTGGAAACTTCCAAAGTCCGCAAGAACCTCAAACCCCTCCAACTCAATCCGGAGGCAGTTATGGAGGTGGCGGCTACGGCCAAAACAATAACCGTGGTGGTGGTCAAGACCCTCGTCAAGCACGTCCTCAAAAGCCAAAAGGTCTTTTAGAAGAGTTCGGCATCAATGTCACAGAAATTGCCCGCAAAGGAGATATTGACCCTGTCATTGGCCGTGACGAGGAGATTATCCGTGTCATCGAAATTCTCAACCGTCGAACCAAGAACAACCCGGTTCTGATTGGAGAGCCTGGGGTCGGAAAAACTGCCGTTGTGGAAGGCCTGGCTCAAAAAATCGTCGATGGCGACGTTCCACATAAATTGCAAGGAAAAGAAGTCATCCGCTTAGACGTCGTGAGCCTCGTTCAGGGCACAGGCATCCGTGGTCAATTCGAAGAACGCATGCAAAAATTAATGGATGAAATTCGTCAACGCGAAGATGTTATTCTGTTCATCGACGAAATCCATGAAATTGTTGGCGCAGGATCAGCTGGTGAGGGCAATATGGACGCTGGAAATATCCTCAAACCAGCCTTAGCGCGAGGAGAACTCCAATTAGTTGGGGCTACTACCCTCAATGAATACCGTATCATTGAAAAAGATGCGGCCTTGGAACGTCGGATGCAGCCAGTTAAGGTCGATGAACCAACGGTTGAAGAAACCATCACCATCCTCAAGGGCATCCAGAAAAAATACGAAGACTACCACCACGTCCACTATACAGACGGGGCCATCGAAGCGGCAGCTATTCTGTCAAACCGCTACATCCAAGATCGCTTCCTGCCAGACAAGGCCATTGATTTGTTGGATGAAGCGGGGTCTAAGATGAACCTGACCCTAAACTTTGTGGATCCAAAAGTGATCGACCAGCGCTTGATTGAAGCGGAAAACCTCAAAGCTCAAGCAACCCGCGAAGAAGACTTTGAAAAAGCAGCCTACTTCCGTGACCAAATCGCGAAATACAAGGAAATGCAAGGTCAACATGTCACCGATCAGGAAACCCCTGTCATCAGCGAAAAAACTATTGAACACATCGTTGAACAAAAGACCAATATTCCTGTTGGTGATTTGAAAGAAAAAGAACAGTCTCAATTGATCAATCTGGCTTCTGATTTGAAAGCTCATGTGATCGGTCAAGATGATGCAGTAGATAAAATTGCGAAAGCCATTCGACGCAATCGTGTCGGCCTAGGATCGCCTAACCGTCCGATCGGAAGCTTCCTCTTTGTCGGACCAACTGGTGTCGGAAAAACCGAGTTGTCTAAACAATTGGCGATCGAGCTCTTTGGCTCTGCAGACAATATGATCCGCTTTGATATGAGCGAATACATGGAAAAACATAGCGTAGCGAAACTAGTCGGAGCTCCTCCGGGCTATGTTGGCTACGATGAAGCTGGACAACTAACGGAAAAGGTCCGTCGCAATCCATACTCTCTCGTGTTGTTGGATGAAGTGGAAAAAGCCCATCCAGACGTCATGCACATGTTCTTGCAAGTCTTGGATGATGGCCGTTTGACAGATGGTCAAGGCCGTACCGTCAGCTTCAAAGATACCATTATCATCATGACCTCTAATGCTGGAACTGGCAAAGCTGAGGCCAATGTTGGTTTTGGAGCTGCTCGCGAAGGTCGAACCAACTCTGTACTTGGAGAACTCGGAAACTTCTTTAGCCCTGAATTCATGAACCGTTTTGATGGCATCATTGAATTCCAACCTCTATCAAAAGAAAACCTTCTTCAAATCGTTACCCTTATGCTGGATGAAGTCAATCAACGTCTCGCACAAAATGAGATTCATCTGGATGTAACAGAGAAGGTCAAAGAAAAATTGGTCGATCTGGGATACGATCCAAAGATGGGGGCCCGCCCACTCCGTCGTACCATCCAAGACCATATCGAAGATGCCATTACCGATTATTACCTGGAACATCCAAGTGAGAAACAACTCAAAGCCGTCATGACCAGCAATGGGAAGATCTCTATCAAGGCTGCTCACAAGCCAGTAGAACAGGCTTCAGAATCATTATAAGTAAATGTACATTCAGAGAGTGGGACAGAAATCGGGAATTCGTTAGAATTCGATTTCGTCGTCCCACCTCCGCACAGTTGAGTGGGGCTATAAAAGCTGATGAAATCAGCGTAGTAGAGCCCACTCAACCACTGCGTCTTGCTCGACAATCCAAAAATAATTGAGAGGCTAGGACTTTTGTCCCACTCTCTTTCTTTTTTTCCTCCAGATTTTTGCTAAAAAATATGTTATAATGATGAAAAAATAAGAAAAGAGAAAAGCATGACCATTCCTAGTTTTGGTGATAAGAAACAAGACGTGACCTACGTCAATCGCTATGGTGTCTACGCTGTTATTCCCAATAAGGACCAGGATCAGATCATCCTCGTTCAAGCTCCTAATGGAGCCTGGTTCTTGCCCGGCGGGGAAATCGAGGCAGGTGAAGATCACTTGCAAGCTCTGAAACGGGAACTGATCGAAGAATTAGGTTTTACCGCTGTTTTAGGACAATACTATGGCCAAGCAGATGAGTATTTCTATTCCAGTCATCGCGACACTTACTACTACAATCCTGCCTATATTTATGAAGTGGTAGACTATACAGAGGCTCAAAAACCACTGGAAGATTTTAACAATCTTGCTTGGTTTCCTGTAGATGAAGCTATTGAAAAACTCAAACGTGGCAGTCACAAATGGGGCATTGAACAGTGGAAAAAGACCCACAAAAAATAAAGGAATTCTTTCACAAAAAATAAAAAAGTGCTATAATAAATGAAGATAGAGGTTAGGAGGAACTCATATGAAGCTCATTAATACCACAAATAGTCATGCTGCACTGGTCAAAAGCCAACTTGCTAGCACTGACGCCTTGCTTGTCGAGGTTTATTCCGCGGGCAATACAGACGTCGTTTTTACACAGGCCCCAACACACTATGAATTATTGATCAGTAACAAACACCGAGCTATTCGTGAAACTGAAGTAGAAAAAATTCGTGAGTTCTTTTTAAAACGTAAGATTGATCTTCAAATCATTGACCAATCCGCTATTAAAACCCTCTACTCCGATAAACTAATTGAAATTTCCTTTCCAATTACAAAGTAAGGCCAATTTGCCTTACTTTTTTTATTTCCTTAATGGATGAACCTATACACTATTCTAGCCATTAAAAAAGAAGTTCCTTTATGGAACTTCTTTTAATGGCTTTTATTTAGCTTCAAATCCTTCTGCGACTGCGTCCGCAAAGTTCTCTTCGACGATGCTTGCACAGTGATCACAGATGGTTGCGTGGTAGTGACGTTCAGCCGTTGTTGGATCGATGCGACGGCAACGGTCACAAACTTCGCCAGCTGCGCGTTCAACCGTGAAGGCTACATCTTCAAAGGTCACTGCACCTTCTGGAGCTGGCCCTTCTGCGATGGTCAACTCAGAAACAATCAAGAGTTGAGCAACATTGCTATCAACAGCTCCAAGAAGTGTTTTCACAACTTCATTTGGATAAACCGTCAAATGAGCTTCAAGTGATTTACCGATCACTTTTTCATTCCGCGCTTCTTCCAAGGCTTTTTGCGCTTGACCACGGAAGTCCATGAAGGCTGACCAAGTATCCAAGATTTCTTCTTGGTTGGCAAACGTTTTTGCTTCTGGCAATTCTGACAATTGAACGAAGTCTTCTGCTTCAAACTCAAGATAGGACCAGATTTCTTCAGCAGTGTGAGGAAGAATTGGCGTCAAGAGTTTCGTGATTTTCACAAGGATATCATAGAAGACTGTTTGCATTTGACGGCGTTCTAGCGATTTCGCTCCTTCGATGTAAACAACATCCTTGGCAAAATCAAGGTAGAAGGCTGACAAGTCAACGTTGATAAAGTTCACTAGTGCTTTGTAGATGGTCAAGAATTCAAAATTAGCATAAGCATCACGAATGGTCTTGACAAGCTGGTTAAAGCGAATGGTCATGTACTTGTCCACTGAACGAAGCTCGTCATAAGCAACTGCATCCTCAGCTGGATTAAAGTCAGAAGTATTGGCAATCAAGAAACGAAGGGTATTTCGGATCTTACGGTAAGTCTCAGACACTTGGCTCAAGATATCCATTGAGATACGCACGTCATTGCTTGAATCTACACTGGTTACCCAGAGACGCAAGATTTCGGCACCAAATTGCTTTTCAACATCACTTGGAGCAATGGTATTTCCAAGAGATTTAGACATCTTCTCACCTTTACCATCCAAAGCGAAACCTTGAGACAAGATTTGTTTGTATGGTGCGACACCATGGTTCGCCACAGAAGTGATCAGAGATGAGTTGAACCAACCACGGTATTGGTCTGAACCTTCTAGGTAAAGATCCGCTGGGTATTTGAGTTCTGGACGGTTCACCACAACCCCATTCCATGATGAACCGGAGTCAAACCAGACGTCCATGATATCTGTTTCTTTTGTAAATTCACCATTTGGTGAACCTGGATGCGTAAATCCTTCTGGCAAGAGGTCTTTGGCATCACGTTGCCACCAGATGATGGAACCGTGCTCTTCAAAGAGTTGAGCCACATGTTCGATGGTTTCAGCCGTCATGATTGGTGTTCCGTCTTCTGCATAGAAGATTGGAAGGGGCACACCCCAGGCACGTTGACGAGAGATAACCCAGTCACCACGGTCACGAATCATGTTATAAAGACGCACTTTCCCCCATTCTGAGTGGAATTTCACTTTTTCAATTTCGTCCAAGATATCTTGACGGAATTTTGATACAGAAGCGAACCACTGTGGCACGGCACGCCAGATGATTGGTTTTTTCGTCCGCCAGTCAAATGGGTAGGAGTGAGAGATTTCTTCTTGAGCAAGGAGCAAATCGCCAAGTTTTTCGATGACTGTTGGAACAACCTTGTCATAGAACTGACCTGCAAAGTCAGGGCCAGCATTTTCCATCATGATTCCGCGTTCGTTCACAGTAACAGCAACTTCGAGACCATTGGCAATCCCTACATTGTAGTCATCCTCACCAAAACCAGGAGCGGTATGGACGATACCAGTACCTGAATCAAGGGTTACATGCTCACCAAGGATCACCAATTCATCCACTTCAGGATCCCATGGGTGTTCTGTCACGATATGGTTCAATTCTTTTCCTTGGTAAGTCGCAAGAACTTGAACATCAGCCCAACCGAATTTTTCAGAAAGGCTTGGCAAGAGCTCAGATGCTACGACATACTTGCGGTCAGATCCAGCAGGTTTCACTACGACATAATCAAACTCTGCACCCACCGTCAATCCACGAGAAGCTGTAACCGTAAATGGAGTTGTTGTCCAGACAACGATGTAAGTGTCTGTATCTAGGACACCCTTACCATCTTTAACCTTGTTCGCATAGTAAAGGGAAGTAGAAACCAAATCATGGTATTCAATCTCTGCTTCAGCAAGGGCTGACTCAGAAGACCAAGACCAGTAAACTGGCTTAGCCCCACGGTAGATATAGCCTTTATTGGCCATTTCACCAAAGACGCGGATTTGCGCTGCTTCATAGTCAGGCGTCAAGGTTACATAAGGATGATCCCAATCACCTGAAACACCTAAGCGTTTAAAGTCTTCGCGTTGTTTATCTACTTGAGAAAGCGCATATTCACGGCAGAGTTTCAGGTACTCAACCAAGTCCATTTCTTTACGTTTCACACCTTGTTTAGCCAAGACTTGCTCAATTGGCAAACCATGGGTATCCCAACCTGGGATGTACGGTGCATAAAAACCTGACATAGACTTAGAACGAACAATGATATCTTTTGAAATCTTGTTCATGGCATGTCCTACGTGGATATTTCCGTTGGCATAGGGAGGGCCATCATGTAGTGTAAAATGCGGTTTCCCTTCATTCAACTCTTGACGGCGTTGATAGAGTTTTGCATCTTCCCATTCTTTTTGCCAAACTGGTTCTTTCGTTGGAAGCCCAGCCCGCATTGGAAAAGCTGTTTTTCCAAGATTCAATGTTTCTTTGAGTTTCATTGTGTCTCCTTATTGATTTAAAAGCTATAAAAAAAACACGAGCATCCTAAAAAGGACGATTGCTCGTGGTACCACCTTTATTCGAGAAGTCGCAAGCGACCTTCTCCTCTCATCCCGTAACGAGGGAAACGTCCGTTCTTACTCAAGGGTTCAGAACGAATACTGTAAAAGGATCATCCATTAAGAGGGAGTGCAGATCTTCCACCATCATCTGCTCGCTAGATCTATCATTAATGGACCTGTTTTTACAAAATTATAAAATATTGACAGATTCACGATTTGCATCATCTTCTGGTTGAACAGTTTCTTCAACCTCAAAGACTTCCTCATTTTCATGACGAGCGTGCTCTGCTTCTTCTAAAGCGGATTGAACTTTTTCATTCAAACCTTCAAACGCTTGTGTCGCACCTAATTCTAAGTTCGCTGCTTCAATGCGTTTTTGCAATTCTTCGATTTCAGCTGGAGAGAATTGACGAGTCAAATCAATGTTATCATCTTCTGCATGATGATGGTGAACAGATTCACCCAAAGCTTTCTCAACAATTTCACGGAATGCTTCATCACTTGTTTGAATATACATAGCAGTTGGGCGAAGAATTTCATCCCATTCTGGTGTATCAATGATGCTCAATTGGCTTTCGATGGTTGATTTCAAACGTTGATGGAAGACGCGTGTCTTGTTCTTCAATTCCTCTGTTTCAACGGCAACCTTCTTGGCATTATCCGTTGCATGACGAAGGATTTCATTTGCTTTTTGTTTCGCTTCATCCACTAGGTGCTGTGCATCTTGTTCAGCTTGACGAACAATATTTTCAGAACGTTCGTTAGCGGCTTGTTTGACACGTTCAGCAGTATCTTGTGCAATCAAAACAGATTGACTCAATGAATCTTTCATTTCATCAAAATAGTTTAAGCGTTCTTCAAGAGCTTGAATTTTTGCTTCTTGATCATGATTTAAACGAACAAGATCTTCATAATCGCGAACAACGATATCTAGAAATTCTTCTACTTCGTTCGCATCATACCCTCTAAATTTAACGCCAAAAGTTTTATCTTTAATTTCTAAAGCAGTAAGAGCCATAACTCCTCCTCATTTTTTACTTAAGAGTACTTCAACAGTTACTTTATATTTTCCACTCTTTGAAATACCATTTTCAGAAACAATTTTAAGACGCCCAAAGCGTCGAACACTGACTAAATCATTCAGACCTACAGCATAGCTAACATTGGAAGTGGTCGCATAGTTAACTTTCACTAGACCAGAACTAATCAACTGACTAGCTTGTGAGCGCGAAAGCTTGAAGGTCCCAGCAATTACCTTATCTAACCGATAACTCGACACGAGAATATCTCGCTGCTGGCTTTCTTCCTCTACGATCATTTGTTCAGAGAGAGGAACTTCCCTCAGCTTAACAGGTACCCGAGAAATTTTCTGGATGTGATCCATGAAATAGTGAACAAAACGCTGTTCAACAAATACTTGGATCTTTCCATCACTCGTCAGAATATCTCCAAAGGACTTGCGCTCCACTCCTAATTGGTGAACAATGGTCCCCAGTACCTGGGAATGAGTCAAGTGATGAAATTTTGAAGCATAGACCATTTCCAATAAGGCCAGATCAAAATCATTTGGATCTAATTGGTAATAATCTGGAGCAACAATAACCTTAGCATATTCCATTTTCTGCTCATCACTGGAAGCAAAGACCTGTAATTGGTAGCTTGCCGCGACATTTCGTAAAATAGTGACCTGATGAGGATTTAAAAAACCCGTCACCTCAACAGAATAGCGTTCCACCACTCTTTCAGACAATTCAATACAACGATCAATGAATTCGTGATCTTCGCGATTGAAATGTTGGTAAATCTCTGTCTGTCCCATCGTATTCTATCCAATCAAAAGTAGGAACAAGCGGGCTAATAACTGATTCATCAAGTTCAAGACCAAAAGTGCTACTAGAACTGTAAAATCCAAGCCCCCAAACTGCAATGGTAACTTTCTAAAAAGGCTCAAAAATGGTTCAACTAGGCGGTGAACCATTTGTCCAAGAGTACTCTGAGGTGCCCCAGGGAACCAAGATAGTAAGGCATAGATGACAAGAATGATGGAATAGATTTGAATGATATTTGATAAGTATTGAAAGATAACCATCTTAACGATTACGTTTCATATCATAGTCAAATTCTGTCACTTCCACATCATTTGGAAGGCGGATATCTTCAATGTTAACGACTACATTAATTGGAGTCAACAAGTACATGGTACTTGCAACACGACGAAGATTTCCTGCTAAAACATAACGAGCCCCATCCAAATAATCTAAACAACGACGTGCTTGTACTTCAGTCATATATTGGAAGTCAATCAAGATACTCTCATTAGATAGTAATAGATCAACAATTTCAGTCGCTTCCTCGTATTTGCGGGGATAGCGTACATCAATGGTAATCTTTTCATCTGTATTCGCACGATTAGCAGCCAATTCACGTTGACGTTCATGCAAGCGAGTAATATTTTCAGATGTATTTTTCGTTGTTGAAACAGGTTCCTTCACTGCCGCTGTAGACACTGGAGTCGTAACAGGTGCGACAGGAGTCGGTTTTGGTTTTACTGGTTCTCTTTGACTAATCTGTGGACGTGGAGAAGTCACTTGAGGAGTCGGCTGTGGCTGTGGAACTGGTTGAGTTTCCGCCCCAGCTGCTTTTGCCTCGCGAACTTCTACTTCTTCACCGTCTTCTGTGAAGTAGTCAATAAAGTTGTTAAATTTATCTTTTAATGACATAGTTCTTTCCTATTTAAAAAATGATGTCCCAATTCTAACATAAGTCGCTCCGTTCGCAATGGCTACTTCAAAGTCACGACTCATACCCATACTTAGTTCTGAAAAAGGCATATTTTTTAATTGTTTCTTTTCTAGTTGTTTCTGAAGTTGGTGAGTTTTTGAAAAAATATCCTGCAACTCTTCTTGACTAGCCTCAAAAGGAGCCATCGTCATTAAACCAACAATTTCAATTTTGTCCAGCTGTGCGATTTCCGCTAAAACATCATCCAGTTCATCGGGTGCAAATCCATGCTTACTTTCTTCACCAGAAATGTTCACTTGGAGGAAACACTTGATTGGGTGTTCTGCTCGCTTTTGAATTTCTTGAGCCAGCTTCACCGAATCCAAGGCATGAAAGTAATCGACTAGATTGATCACGTCTTTTACTTTCCGCCGTTGGAGGCTCCCAATCAAGTGCCAAGTGAGATCATACTCTTTTAGAGCTTGATACTTTTCTAGGAATTTATCGACACGATTTTCACCGATATGTTGGATACCTGTTTTCACCAGTGCTTCTGTTGTGGCAACATCCACATACTTGGTGACAGCTATCACATTCACTTGATCTTGACGGTTAGCTTTGTTTCTTGCTGTTTCTACTTGTTGCCGAACAAGATCAGCATTCTCTACCAGATTCATGATTAACGATTCCGGAAGAATGGTGGTGTTTCCAATTCATCATCATCTGAAGATGAATCTACGTAACGATCAACTTGATGTGTTGATGTTGGTTCAGTTTGGCGAACGATATTCTCACGACGAATATCCCAATCACCAAAGGCTGAGCCACGGTTTGGTTCTACCGCTGGACGACTTGGAGTTGTTGGCAATTCAACATCTTGTTTCAAATCAAATTCACGGTCAAATGGTGCAGCTTGTGGGCGTTGTTCACGTGGTCCTGTTTTATAAGGACGTTGTGAGGAAGCAATTCCGCTAACGCGTTCTACCTTGTCTTGACGGACACCAGTTGCAACAACCGTCACGCGGATTTCATCTTTAAGAGATTCATCAATAGATGTACCCAACCAGATATTCACTCCGTGACCTGCAGCTTGGTTTACAATTTCTGAAGCTTCTTCAGCTTCGATCAAAGTCATATCCAAACCACCTGTTACGTTGACGATCACGTCTTCTGCACCATCAATTGTAGTTTCAAGAAGTGGAGAGTAAATGGCTTTACGAGCCGCTTCGATAACGCGTTCTTCACCACTACCAACACCAATACCCATGAGGGCATTTCCTTTGTTTTCCATAACAGTCTTCACGTCTGCAAAGTCAAGGTTGATCAATCCAGGACTTGTGATCAAGTCAGTGATCCCTTGAACACCTTGACGAAGAACGTTATCTGCTTCACTCAAAGCTTCAAGAAGCGGTGTCTTCTTGTCTACAATTTCAAGCAAGTTGTTATTAGAAATAATTAACAATGTATCTACATGTTCGCGCAGTTCGTTGATCCCTTCAATAGCGAAGTTGCCACGTTTTGAACCTTCAAAACCGAATGGACGAGTGACAACTGCTACTGTCAAAGCACCTACAGCTTTAGCAATACGAGCGATGACTGGTGCAGCACCTGTACCAGATCCTCCACCCATCCCTGCAGTGATGAAGACCATGTCTGCACCTTGCAAAGCTTCTGTTAACACTTCTTCGCTTTCTTCAGCTGCCTTACGACCAACTTCAGGTTGACCTCCAGCACCCAATCCACGAGTCAATTTTGGACCCAATTGGATAACTGTTTCAGCTTTTGCACTTGAAAGTGCTTGAACATCTGTATTAGCTGCGATGAATTCTACACCGGCAACGCCTTCGTCAATCATACGATTGATGGCGTTACCGCCACCGCCACCGACACCGATTACTTTAATTACTGCACCTTGTGCCGCTGCTGTGTCAAATGAAAATGTCATAAATACTTACACTCCTTAATCAAACATATTACCGATCAAATTTTTCATTCGGTCTGTGAATGTAGTTTTTGGTTCTTTTTTGCTATCATTGCTTGCTGCTGGAATTTCTTGAGCATCCACTGGAGATTCAATCTTCTCAGCATTGTATGCAGGTACTACCGGTTGTGCTGGACCAGCAGGTTGTGGTTGTACTTGTGGTTGCACTGGACGATCAAATTGAATTGGTTGTTGACGCAAGACTTCGTCTCCATGAACCGCAGCTTGAGCAATAATATCCACATCTGTCAAATTGCCTGCATATTCAGACAAGCTAATTACATGGGCAAAAGCTGGATTGCGAATTCCAATTTGATTTGGGACAAACAATTTCACATTTACACCAAAGACTTCTTGAGCCAATTCTTCAACACCAGGAAGGATCGCGCCTCCACCGATAATCACAATACCTCCAGGAAGATCCAACAAATGTCTTCTCTCAAGGTCTTGCTTGATTTGCTCAAAGATGTGTTTGATACGTGCTGAAATGATTTCAGCTAAGTACTTCTCAGTCACTTCAACTGGCTCTACTTCACCGATGACTTCCACATGGAAGACTTCGTTTCCAGCAGATGGCACATAGGCTTCACCGTAGTTGAACTTCAAGCCTTCTGCCAATTTTTGAGAAGTTTTCAATACTTTAGAAATATCTTTGGTAACATAATCGCCACCTTCTTGGTAGATATTTGTAAATTGAAGTTCTTGGCTACGAACAGACGCCACCGTTGTTTGGCCACCACCCATATCGATCACCGTTGCTCCGAATTCACGTTCGCCTTCATTCAAGACTGTCTTGATCATTGCAAGCGGTGAAATGATGATGTTTTCAACTTGTAAGCCTGCACGTTCAACGGTTTTACGCAAATTGTGCAAGATTGTACGAGGTCCTGTATAAAGAAGGCCACGCATTTCAAGTCGGATCCCCATCATTCCGCGTGGATCGCGGATTCCTTGGAATCCATCTACTGTGAATTCCTCAGGAATGAAGGTGATTACTTCACGATCCGGTGTCATACTTTTTGTGAGTGCAGATTTGACAACATTTTCAACATCTGCATCTGTGATTTCTTTCGAATCACTTGTGACTGGAATCATTCCTTGAGTTGCTTCGATTTGTAGTAAGTTTGCAGGCAACCCAACATTGACTAGATTGATTGAAATCCCTGCTTTTTCTTCAGCTTGGCTGATTGCATTTTTAATTGCATTTGAAGCAGCTTCGATATCTACTATAATTCCATCTTTGACGCCAGCACTTTTTGCATTGCTGACTCCAATTACATTCATTTCTCCATTGACATGTTCTGCCACCAATACTTTTATTGAACTAGTACCGATATCTAAACCTGTAAAAAAGCCGTCTCTAGCCATTACACCAGTCCTCTCTCTTTATTTGTTTTCACTTTACATCTATTTATAGCCCTTTTAGTTGGAACTATCCAAACTTCATTATATCACAAAGAAGCCTAAAATGGACATTTTTTCTTCAATTATTTGAGATAATTTATGGGCTTTACTCATTCCCAGAAGAATTCTCTCCTTCTGGATTCTGTTCTTGGCTTGCTTCCTCAGAATGTTCATCATGATTTTCTGTACTTTCAGCCTTTTCTTTTTCAGCTTGCTCTTTGGCATCTGCAATGGATTGTTCACTATAGCTGAAAACTCCAGCCTCCATATCGATAGTCGAAGCATCGTCTAATTGCTTACTGATAGCCTTATAATAAGGAAGCTTGCGGGTAATTTGGGAAACAGGCACCAAGATTTTATTATCGTTTTTCATGGTGATGGTCACCAGATCCTTGGTGACCTTACTTGGTGTCAGATCAACCGAAACAATTTTATCCGTAATGGAAGAAGAAATAGACTTCATTTCTTGGACAAATTGTCTAACCAATTCTCGATCTGAGAATTTTAAGCTAATATAGGAGGACGGCAATTCCGAAGCTGGAGTTACTGTCTCCACTACTTCTCCATTTTCCAATACTGGATAGTGGTCTTCTCCAGTCACATAATAGGCAACCACTTTGTGTTCCACGACATTGACTTTAAAGGTCACTGGGAATTGATAATGCATGTGCACTTCTTTGATCCACGGACTAGCCGTTTTCATATTTTGTTCATAGACCGATTTATGAAGGAAGGTCGTCAGAGTATAATCTTCCTCTTTGATGCGACTTTTTTCATACAAGAGTTGCTGATCAACCGCCTTGTTCCCTGAAAATTCAATTATTTTCTGTGTGGATAAGGGGCTTAAAAAGTAAATTGAGAGAAGGGCGACAATCGAGCTGATTCCGATAACCGGAAGGGCACGATAGATATGGCGTTTTGCCACTGTCGGTTCCTTCTTTGGCTTTTTCGTCTTCAAACCTTTAAAGAATGAAGGCTTTTTCTCTTGCTTCTCTGAAGGACCTAGCTCCTCTACAGCCGGATCATCCTCTTCTCCTTCTGAACCTTCTCCATCCGCATCTGGATCCTCTTCGGCCTCAGATTCATTTTCCTCTTCAGACTCTTCTATTTCTTCAGATTCTTCCTCTGAGACGGAAGCTGTTTCTTTTTCTGAAAGGTTTTCGTCTTCTTGTGCTTCTTCGCTTTCAGTTTCCTCTTTTTCAGCTTCTTCCGCTTTTTCAAGCGCTTTTTTTTCTAAATATTCTTTGTTTCTTTTTTGCCAGGCTGACAATTCTGTAATTTTGTCATCCGTTGGCGTTTTTTTATTGTCGTCCGTCATCTTTTCCCTTACTGATATCTTTTTGAAGCAGGCCATAAAAATCGTCTAGTGAAAGGAGCTCTGTCGATTTTTCCATTGCTTGGTGGTAGACTTGGCTTTGCTTCAACATTTCTTGAATGGTTTCATTAAAGGTTTCGAGCGTCAATTGATCTTCCTGCAATTGCTCTGCATAACCTTTATCCACAAAATATTGGGCATTTTCAATCTGATCGCCACGGCTGGCTTCTTTTCCTAGCGGTACGATCAGATGGAGTTTGTTCATGGCCAAGAGTTCAAATAAGGTATTGGCTCCACCTCTAGTCACCACTAAATCAGCCTTCTGGAGCATGGGCAAATACTGATCCGTTACATAATCCACTCGATACAAGCCGCCCTCAGCCTGATTCAATGTTGAATCACCCGTCAAATTGATGATATTGTAGTGCTGCAAGAGCTCTGCTTGGTGCTCTGTCACAAATTCATTAAAGACACGCGCACCAGCAGATCCTCCGACAAAGAGAAGGGTCGGCAAGTCTTTTCGGAAACCTTTTGTTTTTTCTTCTAATTCTTCAGAAGTTGTCGGAACATGATCTGTAACCTTGGTTACCGCACCGATATGCGCACTCTTTGTCAAACCATGAGCTTGCTCAAAAGTCGTGTACATCTTGGTGGCGAATTTATAAGCAATTTTATTGGCCAATCCCATAGAAAGATCGGACTCATGGATATAGACAGGGACACGCGTGAGTCTAGCTGCTATCACTGGTGGCACCGAGACAAATCCCCCTTTTGAGAAGAGAACTTGTGGACGCACACGAAGCAGGATTGCAATGGACTGGAGCGTTCCCCAAGCTACCTTGAACACGTCCATCATATTTTGGAAAGAGAAATAGCGACGCAATTTCCCCGTTGCAATTGAATGGAATCGCACGTCTAAGCCAGACTTTTTGATCTCTTGGTATTCGATTCCTTTTTTGTCCCCAATATAATGAACTTCCCAGCCATCTTCGATAAATTTTGGAATCAAGAGGAGATTAAGGGTCACATGTCCCACGGTTCCCCCACCAGTAAACATTATTTTTTTCATCTTATTTCAACCCTTTTACTGTAGCAAGGAATTCATCCCCACGCACTTCAAAATTCGGATACATATCCCAGCTGGCATTAGCCGGGCTTAGTAGGACAACATCTCCGGGGCTAGCCAAGTCGAAGGCTTTCTTTGTAGCATCCGCTACATCTGCCGCATCGACATAAGGGACGCCAGCTTTATCTGCTGCGCGTTTCACTCGAGGAGCTGATTCCCCTAGAATCACCATTTCCTTTAAACCAGTAATGTGAGGCACCAATTCATCAAATTCATTGCCACGATCGAGCCCCCCTGCAATCAAGATCACCTTGCTGTTATCAAAACCAGAAAGGGCTTTTTGTGTTGCTAAAATATTGGTCGATTTACTATCATTATAGAATTTGACACCTTGAATTTCATCCACATATTGAAGGCGGTGTTTCACTCCTCCAAAGGCCGACAAGGTTTCTTTAATGACCTGATTCTCCACACCACGGACTTTTGCGACCGCAATCGTTGCTAAGGCATTCTCTATATTGTGACTACCTGGAACACCCAGTTCATCTGCACGCATGACAGCTTCTCCCTTAAACTTGAGAAGTCCATCTTCCAAATAAGCCCCATCCACTTTTTCGACCGTTGAAAACGGAAGGACCCTTGCCTTGGTTTTTGTAGCGAGTTCCTTGGCCAAGTCTTGATTGAAGTTCAAGACAATGACATCTTTTTCTGTCATATTCTTTTGAAGATTCCATTTAGCAGCTACATAATTTTCAAAAGAACCATGATAGTCGATATGGGTCGGCATGAGGTTGGTAATCACTGCAATCTCTGGATGGAAGGCTTCAATTCCCATCAATTGGAAAGAAGACAATTCCATGACCAGAACGTCCTTTTCTGTTGCTGTTTGTGCAACTTGACTAGCTGGAAAACCGATATTCCCAGACAATAAACCACCTTGGCCAGCAGCCGTCAAGACTTCTCCGATCATGGTTGTCGTCGTCGTTTTTCCGTTTGATCCTGTAATCCCAATAATTGGCGCATCCGAAATCAGATAGGCCAATTCTACTTCAGTGAGGACGGGAATGCCTTTTTCAAGCGCTTTTTCAACCATTGGGTTAGAATAAGGGATTCCCGGATTTTTGACCATGACTGCAAAGTCTTCATCCAACAATTCCAGAGGGTGACCTCCTGTCACAACTTTAATCCCTTCTTCCAGTAAACTTTGTGCTGCTGGATTTTCTTCAAAAGGTTTGCCATCATTGACGGTCACAATCGCTCCTAAGCGATCCAACAAACGGGCAGCTGACTCGCCTGACTTAGCCAAACCTAATACAAGAACCTTTTTATTTTCAAATTGTTTCACAAATTTCATGATTTCTTCGCTCCATTTTTATCACTCTCTATTTTACCTTTTTTTAGCAAAATTAAAAAGCCCAAAGGGCTTTAAAAATCACGTCAGCGTTTATTTTTTCTGTTTGGTCGTCATTTTGGAAATATCCACCAAAGCCAGGTAGCCAACAAAGGCAAGAAAGGCACCGACAAAAAACTCAGACGGTAGTTGGAATATCTGAAAAATAGCGAGACAAGTCAGTACGATAATGGAGACGATTAAGACCACCATTGTGACACTGTTTAAGGTACCACGAATACTTTTTGGGGTCATAAAAAGGTAAAAAAGGAGAATCAAAATCCCTAAGATAAAATAGACCATTTTGTTTCTCCTTTCTTTCCGTATTATTCAGCAGCTGCTGATTTTTTCTTTTTATTTGCTTTTTCGCGTTCTGCTTTGTTCAAGATTTGTTTCCGCAAACGGATAGATTCAGGTGTTACTTCCATGTACTCATCGTCATTCAAGAACTCAAGAGATTCTTCCAAGGTCAAGATACGAGGAGTCTTGATAACCGCTGTTTGGTCCTTGGTAGCTGAACGAACGTTGGTCATTTGTTTGGCTTTCGTAATGTTTACGGTCAAGTCGTTCTCACGAGAGTTTTCCCCGATGATCATTCCTTCGTAAACTTCTGTACCTGGATTGACAAAGATCGTACCACGTTCTTCGATAGACATGATAGAGTATGTGGTTGCTTTTCCATTATCGATTGAGACAAGAGCACCACGGTGACGTCCACCGATTTCTCCTGGAATCACTGGCAAGTATTGATCAAAGGTGTGGTTCATGATTCCGTAACCACGTGTCATTGACAAGAACTCTGTTGAGTATCCAATCAAACCACGCGCTGGAACAAGGAATACCAAACGAGTTTGACCGTTACCAGTTGAGATCATATCCAACATTTCACCTTTACGTTCTGAAAGGCTTTGGATAACAGATCCTTGGTATTCTTCTGGTGTGTCGATTTGTACGCGCTCAAATGGTTCACATTTGACACCATCAATTTCTTTGATGATAACTTCTGGACGAGATACTTGCAATTCGTATCCTTCACGACGCATGGTTTCGATCAAGATAGACAAGTGCAATTCCCCACGACCTGAAACTGTCCATTTATCAGGTGAATCAGTTGGGTCAACACGAAGAGAGACGTCTGTTTGTAATTCCGCTTGCAAGCGTTCTTCGACTTTACGAGAGGTTACCCATTTTCCTTCGCGACCAGCAAATGGTGAGTTGTTAACCAAGAAGGTCATTTGAAGCGTTGGTTCATCGATGTGAAGGATTGGAAGAGCTTCAACTGCGTCTGTCGGTGTGATCGTTTCTCCAACGAAGATATCTTCCATACCAGAGATAGCAATCAAGTCACCCGCTTTAGCTTCTTGAATTTCACGACGTTCCAAACCAAAGAAACCAAAGAGTTTGGTAACACGGAAGTTCTTAGTCGTTCCATCCAATTTAGAAAGGGTTACTTGGTCCCCAACTTTTACAGTACCACGGAAGACACGTCCGATACCAATACGTCCAACGAAGTCGTTGTAATCAAGTAGGGATACTTGAAATTGAAGAGGCTCATCTGAGTTATCAACTGGGGCTGGGATGTGATCAATGATGGTATCAAAGATCGGTGCCATTGTGTGCTCTTGATCAGCTGGATCATCTGAAAGTGAAGAGGTTCCATTGATCGCTGATGCATAAACAACCGGGAATTCCAATTGGTCATCATCCGCACCCAATTCGATGAAGAGTTCAAGAACTTCATCTACAACTTCTTCTGGACGAGCAGATGGTTTATCGATTTTATTGACAACAACGATCGGAACAAGATCTTGTTCCAAAGCTTTTTTCAATACGAAACGCGTCTGAGGCATGGTTCCTTCGTAGGCATCTACGACCAATACAACCCCATCGACCATTTTCATGATCCGTTCCACTTCTCCACCGAAGTCCGCGTGTCCTGGTGTGTCCATGATATTGATTCGAGTTCCGTTATAAGCAACGGCTGTATTTTTAGCAAGGATCGTGATCCCACGTTCTTTTTCAAGATCGTTTGAGTCCATTGCACGTTCTTGCAATTCTTTACGTTCATCCAAGGTGTGCGATTGTTTCAACAATTCGTCTACCAAGGTTGTTTTACCATGGTCAACGTGGGCAATGATCGCAACGTTACGAATATCTTCTCTTAATTTTGTCATGATTTCCTCTATAAAATTTTAAATAATATTTCTAACTGAACAATTATACCACAGTCCTATCTAAAAAACACAGTTCAGCTAGTTGTAAATGTTTTCATCTTCATTTCTTTTCTCCGACTCGATTTCCTTTTCTTTTCATGATACACTGATGATAAGAATTTCAGAAAAAGAGGCTCCCATGAGACTAGATCAATTGATGGCAAACCATCAGTATGCTCGCAAAGACATCAAACAACTTCTGGCCCGAAGGCAAATCTTGGTCGATCACCTACCAGCTCAAAAGCTATCCCAAAACATCGACCCTGGACTCCAACAAATCCAAATAGGGGATCGGATCATTCAAGAACCGCGTCACCACTACTACATGCTCTATAAACCTATCGGGGCCGTGACTGCCAAAAGAGACGCCCACCATCCAACGGTGATCGAGCTAGTGGACCCACAGCAAGAGTACCCAGATCTCTATCCGCTTGGTCGCCTCGATCGCGATACCAGTGGTCTGCTCCTCATCACAGATAATGGTCCCTTAGGCTTTCAACTGCTCCATCCCCAATACCATGTGGAGAAGGTCTATGAGGTAGAAGTCAATGGTCCGCTCTATGCAGCCCACATCGAGCAATTTCAGAATGGGATTTCATTCACAGACGGCCCTATCTGCAAGCCTGCCTCCTTGACCATTCTAGAAAGCACCCCCAGCTACAGCAAGGCCCAGGTCCGGATCTCAGAAGGAAAATACCACCAAGTGAAAAAGATGTTTTTAGCTATTGGAGTCAAAGTAATGACCTTAAAACGCTTGTCTTTTGGTCCCTTCACCTTGGATCCTCAGTTAGCCCCTGGAGAAAGCCGACCTTTGAATGAGGTGGAGCTCACACGGGTCAAAGACTACCTTGAAAAAACGAGATAAAAAAGCTCTAACCACACACTTTGTGCAGTTAGAGCTCTTTTTATTAAGCGTCTTTTTTCACTTTCCCATTCCAAGAATCAAGACCATAAGACAAGACATAAATGTCTGTATAACCTTTTTTCTTGAGAAAGAGAGCCGCATTGGTTACTCGAGAACTACGGCTATTCTCATAGAGCAAAATTGGTTTGTCTTTGCGCAAGGCTGCAAGACTCAATTTCAACTGAGTAGAAGGAATGTTGCGTGCTCCTAAAATATGCTTGGCATGAAACTCAGCTGGCTCTCGCAAGTCAATCAACTGCCCTTGACGAATGAGCTCTTCAAAGGTTGCATTATCCACAAATTTAGCAGCTTTACGGATGCGGAAATAATTAAACGCCATCCATCCAAATGCTCCTAAAATAGCCAACCAAACAATGATATTTCCCATCATTCTACCTCACTCTTTTTCAAAAATTCTAATTCTTGCTTGTGTTCTCTTCTTAAAACGGTATCGGCTTCTAAATAATCGAGCCGCTCCATCAGGCCTGCATCATAAAGACGTTGAAGCTCAATTTTCATCAATTCGATGTCATAGAGGCGCTTCCCTACGTAAATGATGATTCCAAAACGTTTTAAAAATTGTTGAACATCATACAGGTTTTTCATGTTCATTATTGTATCAAATTTAGAAAGGCTTTACAAGATTTTCAAGTAAATGATGACATTTTTCGATTGCTTTACGAATAAATAAGTATGATCAACTTTTATTTTTTTACCATCGGTACTTGTATCGCCTCTTTTTTGGGGCTAGTTGTCGATCGTTTCCCAAACCAATCTGTTCTCGCTCCTCGCAGTCATTGTGATCACTGCCAACACGTCCTTGGAGTTTGGGATCTCATCCCCATCCTCTCACAACTACTGCACCGCTTTCGCTGCCGCTATTGTCATCAGACCTACCCATTTTGGTACTGCCTTTTTGAGGTCTGGAGTGGCTTGCTCTTTTTAGCCTGCGCCAATGGTTTCCTTTCTCTGCCTCAACTTCTAACACTACTAGGAGCAGCCGTTTTAGCCATCTATGACCTTCGCTTTATGGAATACCCTTTATTCATCTGGTGCTATCTCCATGCCCTGGTCCTCTTTTTATCCGGTAGTAATCTCCTCATGCTGATCTTTTTACTCCTTGCGATCGGAGCTCACTTTTTCTTTATCGGAATGGGAGCAGGAGATTTCCTCTTACTCGCCACCTTCTCGCTAAGCTTTTCTTCTACCAAGATCCTCATTCTCATTCAGATCGCATCCATCTTAGGCATTCTAGTCTTTGCTCTCAAAAAAGAAAGAGACCAGATTCCCTTTGTTCCCTGTCTCTTTCTCAGTTATCACGCTTTACTGCTTTATACGATGTTTTGCAGATAAATTCTTCTTATTTTGCAGCCTTCGCTTCTAGATAATCGGCGATGGCAGCCACATCTTTATCCCCACGTCCGGAAACGTTGATGATAATGATCTTGTCTTTATCCAATTGTGGAGCACGTTTGACCGCTTCTGCAATCGCGTGTGAGCTTTCAATGGCTGGGAGGATCCCTTCTGTCTTACTGAGAAGAAGAAGAGCTTCTACTGCTTCATCATCTGTCGCTGCTACATATTCGACACGACCAGAATCTTTAAAGAAAGCATGCTCTGGACCAACCCCTGGGTAGTCCAAACCAGCTGAGATCGAGTACACTGGCGCTACTTTTCCATCTTCGCCAAAGACTGCATAGGTCTTCATACCATCAACCACACCGATAGTCCCTTTGGTCATGGTCGCTGCGTGTTGATCGGTGTCCAAGCCATGACCAGCTGCTTCTACCCCAATCAAGCCGACTTCCCCTTCTGCAACATACTCAGAAAAGGCACCGATGGCATTAGAGCCACCACCGACACAGGCAATCACATAATCCGGCAAACGACCTTCTTTTTCCAAGATTTGACGTTTAGATTCTTCACTAATCACTTTTTGGAATTCATGCACAATGGTTGGGTAAGGGTGAGGACCAACAGCAGAACCCAAAACGTAAAAGGCATCCAGATCCGCCATCCATGCTCCAAAGGCAGCATCAACGGCGTCTTTCAAGGTCTTAGTACCGGTTTCAACCGCATGGACGGTTGCCCCCATCATTTCCATGCGGAAGACATTCAAGCGTTGGCGTTCCACATCTTCTGCCCCCATGTAGACATCACAGGCCATACCGAACTTAGCTGCCGCAGCTGCTGTAGCTACACCGTGTTGACCGGCTCCTGTTTCAGCAATCACGCGCGTTTTGCCCATGCGTTTAGCCAAGAGGATTTGCCCCAAAACGTTATTCAATTTATGCGAACCTAGGTGATTCAAGTCTTCGCGCTTCAAATAAATTTTTGCCCCACCTAAATGTTCTGTCAAACTTTCCGCAAAGTAGAGCGGTGTTTCCCGGCCAGAGTAATCTTTCAAATAATGTTTGTATTCTGCGATAAATTCTGGATCATTTTTATATTGTTCAAAGGTTTCCTCTAATTGATTTAGCAAGTTTTGAATGGGTTCTGGTACGAAAGATCCACCAAATTGTCCGAAATAGCCTTTTGTTTCTGTCATGATTGTGTCCTCTTTTCTATATCTTTAATCCTGTTTATGATCTTTTTCTCTCGCGGGTCCTTTGAGCTGCAGTCTCACTGGGTTCCTTTGAGATACAAAAAACCTCACACAGAAAAATCTGTGTGAGGACGATTCGATACCGCGGTGCCACCTCAATTGTAGGAAGCTATTTTTTCTCCTACATCTCTGACCTGTCTAACAACAGGGTGCACGATAAGGTGTGCTCACCGAATTTTTATTGTTTCAAATTCATCATCATAAACGCATCAGCCCATTTCAAGATTCACCACTGCTTGTTCGCAATCACCACAAGCTCCCTGGAAGTGAGAAAAATCTCTACTTTTCTGATGTCTTGAAGCTATTATAGCTCCCGCTTCTGACTTTGTCAACAAAAATTTTAAAAAGTGGTTAAAATGTTCGGATTTTACATTTCCCCATTTTTTGCTAGCAATCGTGCTCTGCAATACTGAAAGCCTAAATAAGCCAGATAAGCGCCTAAGGTATTGGTCCACAAATCATCTAGCTCAAAGACACGATTGGCATCAAACAAGAGATCTAACAGAACTTGGCTACATTCAATCCACAAGCTCATAACAAATCCGAAGCACAAGACCCGTTTGCGGCTCCTCAACCAGGGCCATAGCCAGAGGAGTTGAAAGACTAGCGGGCTTAACAAAAAGATATTGGCTATGTTTTGGAGAATGACCTTAATGAGTTGGAGGACACTGGTGATTTGGCCAAGGTTCATCACCGAATTAAGAGGAACCAGCAGGACGACGATGCGACCGAAATGTTGAATACCTGGTGTTTCCATACCTGGCTCTGGCTGTTGGGGCAAAAAACACATCAGACACAAGAGGATAAAATAGAAGAAGCTGCCACTCCGTAACAGCCTTCTTCCTCTTTTTGTTAGTTCTGTATGATCGATCAGCCCTTGTTTAAGGTTGCGCATGTTCAACAATCGCTTTCTCCCGATCCCGTTTCATGGTATTTGAACGCAATTGGCCACAGGCTGCATCAATATCTGTACCGTGTTCTTGACGCACTACACAGTTAACACCTTGTTTTTTCAAGGTATCATAGAAGGCCATGACCCGTTCTTTGGGACTCCGGCTATATTGGTCATGCTCACTGACAGGATTGTAAGGAATCAAGTTAACATAAGACAATTTCTTGATATTCTTGAGCAATTCTGCCAACTCTAAGGCTTGCTCGACCCCATCATTGACTTCATTGAGCATGATGTACTCAAAGGTCACCCGACGGTTCGTAGTCTCAATATAGTATTCAATCGCCGCAAACAATTTTTCAATTGGAAAGGCCCGGTTGATCTTCATGATGCTAGAGCGCAAGTCATTGTTTGGAGCATGAAGAGATACCGCCAAATTGACCTGAACACCTTCATTTGCAAAGTCGCGAATTTTATGAGCCAAACCAGAAGTAGACACGGTAATATGACGAGCTCCAATCGCTAGACCCTTGTCATCGTTGACTGTCCGGATAAATTTCAAGACATTGTTATAGTTGTCAAATGGTTCTCCAATCCCCATGACAACGATATGGCTGACCCGTTCATCTTGGCCACGTTCGTCAAAGTATTTTTGGACCAACATGATTTGAGACACGATTTCCCCATTGTTCAAATCGCGTTGTTTTTTGATCAAACCAGAAGCACAGAAGGTACAACCGATATTGCATCCTACTTGAGTCGTTACACAGACAGATAATCCATAGTGCTGACGCATCAAGACGGTTTCAATCAACATACCATCTGGCAACTCAAAAAGATACTTGACCGTTCCATCTGCTGACTCTTGCACGATTCGTTGCTTAAGTGGGTTGACAACGAATTGATCATTTAACTTCGCAATCAAGTCCTTAGAAAGGTTGGTCATTTCTTCGAAGGACTGGACACGTTTGCGATAGAGCCATTCCCAGATTTGTGCTGCACGGAATTTCTTTTCGCCGTTTTCTTCCGCCCAATCAATCATATCTTGGCGTGTTAAACTATAAATGGATGGTTTCATTCTTTCTTACTCCTCTTTTTGTCGAATCACAAAATGACGTTTGTTGTTCGTCTTCGTTGTTTTTTTCGTTTCAGCAGACGGTCTTGCTTTTTTCGAGTTATTCGTTGACTGTCCCTTGTCGCGTTCTCGTTTTTGGAAACGGTCTTTTTGTTTGCGATTGCGCGAACGCTTCTTCGGCTCTCTTTCTTCTGATTGAGCTTTTTTAACCGGTGATTTCTTATCAAAGGAAGCACGATGAGGTTCCTTATTTTCAAGGACAAAATAAGCACAACCATAGCTACAATATTCTAACAAATAATCGTCTAAGCGACTTAGTTTATCCATCGTTGCAACATCGCGCTCTTCCTTATAGAAGCCACGCAAGCGCAACTGCTCATTGCTCCAATCACCAACAATGTAATCAAACTTGGTTAAAATCTCAGAAAATCGCTGACCAAAAACGGTCACATCAAATGCTTCCTTTTCATTTTTTAACAACTCAAAGGAGAGGTTTTCTGAAAGGATCTGGTCTCCTACCTGACGAAACACAGGTCCAGGAAATTTATTGTAATTATATAATTCAGGGTCAATCTCTTTTCGCATAGTGTTCCTTCATCAAAATCTATTTACTGTAACACTTTATTCTATCATAAATTTGATGACTTGCGTCAGATTTGACTAGAAAAGAGTTGAAATTCCTTTGAGAGCAAAAAGAGAGTGGGACAGAAATCGGTAATTCGTTAGAATTCGATTTCGTCGTCCCACCTCCGCACAGTTGAGTAG
>CAKPZX010000009.1 GCA_934215455.1 uncultured Streptococcus sp. | reverse complement strand
AGAGCCCACTCAACCACTGCGTCTTGCTCGACAATCCAAAAATAATTGAGAGGCTAGGACTTTTGTCCCAGCCTCATCTTTTGTTTTTCAATGAATTATTTGTATTGGATATCGAAGGAGAAGAATCATTAGTTTACTGGACTTGGTAAGAGAATCTCCGTTCGATAGTGGCCATTTTCTTTGAATCGCTTGATAGTTCCTTGGTATTCTTGTACTAGGGCATCAACGTTTCGCAAGCCCCAACCATCTCTTTGACGTGTTTTACGAGTCTCTTGTTCCTGTTCATTAAAGGTATTGTTGATCGAAATAAATAGATTTTGTTGAAAATAACGTATATTCAGAGACAATGTTCTCTCTGATTTATCAGTCAATCGAAGACAGGCTGAAATACTATTATCTAAACAATTTCCTAAAATAACAGCTAGCACATCTGGCTGAATAGATAACTCTTGTGGGATAAAGCAGTTAATTTCTAATGCAATTTCATCTTCCACATCGTGCAGTTTTTGATTCAGTAAATAATTAACCGTTGGATTTTTAGAGTAAAAGGTTTGTTTTCCTGAAATACTATCGGTTAACGATTGAAGATACTCTCTAGCCTCATCAGGATTTTCTTCTAGAAGTGCCAAGAGGGTTAAATGTTTATTTTTTAAGTCATGCCGAAGACTTTGCAATCGTTGGTATTCTTCTTGAGACTGTTGTGTTTCTCGTAATTGGAACTGAAGCTGTTCTTTATCTAATTTATTTTGATAATAAGCGTGCTGTTGTTGAGAAAGATGTAAGGTAAAATAAAGCGAGGAAAAGGACAATACAATAAGAGACAAGAGTGAAATGACAGAAAGATAATCTGGTCCAAATACTTGCCCTTGAATAGCAGATACAGTAAAGGCAAAAATAATCGATAAAATAGGCACGATAAATTGATAAAGCCAATTTCTTCTAGATGTTGCCATGCTTAACTTTTGATGTGTTCGAAATAGCTGTCGAAGAACAAGAGTGATCGCAGTTGAAAAAAGAAAACTGATGGCAAGGTAACCACTAATCAGTTCTAAATTTTTCGATACTTTTGACAGTGGAAGAAATAGTTGGATAGCTTGATTGAGGACAGCTCCGGCTAATAATGTCAGGCTTGTTTGTAAGAATATCCAAAAGGAAGAATCACGAAAGGAGTAGCCAAAATAGAGTCCTACAAGAGAGGATTCTACAATACTCAGGAAGAGATTGCTAACTAAAAACACACGACTTTCTAAAAATAAAAACACAAGAGCCACATGAAAAAGAAAGCAACAACAAAGGACTAAAAGTGTCTCTTCTGAATGTTTACTTTTGGATATTGGCCTATAAAATAAGACACTTGCTAGAAATAAGTCAAACAAGATACTAATGATCCGCAATCCTATTAGCATTAGAAATTCCTTTCACTGAGATAGTTATAGTATTTTTCTTTAAAAGAAGACTGGAACTTACGACTAATTGGAAGTGAATGTTCCTCGGTTCCATTTAGCAAAATAGTTACTGTTTTCGCATCAAAATCTTTGATATATTTGGGATTTACAATATAAGAAGCATGAATTTGAATAAAATAATCAGGTAGTTTATCTAAAATTTCTTGAGTTTTCAGTAAGGACTTATAGGTATCTGCTAGTGTGTAAATAAAAACGGAACGCTTATCTTTCTCAAAATAGGTAATGTCACTTAAAGGAATAGAGTAACTTTGTTTTCCAAATGAAAAGTTAAAGATGGTTTGTCCTAAATCTAAATAACGTAAAATTCTGTCTACTACCTTATTTAACCTTTGGGGTTCAATGGGTTTTACTAAGTAATCAAAAGTCTGTACTTCAAATACTTGTTCCATGTAATCACGATAGCTGGTCACAAAAATAATGGGGATAAAAGGATTGAACTGACGAATTTCACGTGCAAGGTCAATTCCAGTAATTTGTGGCATATCAATATCCAAAAAAACACAATGTGTATCCCTTGTTAACTGTTCTAGCATTTTTTGTGGATTTGAATATAGTTTTGTTTCTACA
Source organism: uncultured Streptococcus sp. (assembly GCA_934215455.1). Classification (GTDB taxonomy): domain Bacteria; phylum Bacillota; class Bacilli; order Lactobacillales; family Streptococcaceae; genus Streptococcus. The sequence continues at coordinate 41,164 of CAKPZX010000009.1, read as the reverse complement.
GGAACCTTGTCGTAAGAAAGCAAATACTGTTCTAACTGACTAGCATCTCTAGTTGAGTCATCACAAATAACGACGTTTAACATAAGTCCCCCTTATCAAATTGAGTTGGCTAATTATGACACTAAAATGGTAAATCATGACGTAAACCATGGAAAGTCATATGTTTATTATACAATAATCTTATCAAAAATGAAGGAAGCTGGGAAAATCTTCTCAGTCTTGAGTGATGAGATGAAGACATTTGCGACACTGACTATTAGAGATTTGACAAAATCATTTGATAAGCAACATTTTGCTAATAACCATATTTCCTTAGAAATAGAAGCTGCTAAAATTACAGCCTTTTTAGGACACAATGGTGCTGGTAAGTCCACCCTCTTAAATCAAATGATTGGTTTTACCAAACCTGATAAAGGAGACGTTTGCTATGGAGATATTTCTTTTGTACAGAATCGTAAACAAGCTCGCTCAATGATGAGCTATATGTCGCAACAGTATGCGCCACTTGAAAAATTGACGGTGGAACAAAACATAGAAATGCTTGGAAGAATGAGAGGATTAAACACCTTAGATTTACAAAAAGAAATGGATCAGCTCTTAACCGACTTGGAAATTAAGGAGTACAGGGCAAAACAAGGAAAGGATCTCTCAGGCGGATTAAAGCGTCTAACTTCTTTTGCAATGGCTTTAATCGGATCTCCGACCATCATTCTTCTTGATGAGCCGACGAACGATGTCGATCCAATACGTCGTGAAAAACAGTGGCAATTATTACAGAAGTTGGCGCATAAAGGTCATACTATTATTATTGTGACACATAACTTGTTGGAAGTTGAAAAATATGCAGACAACTATGCCTTATTTAACCACGGGAAGTTAATCAAATCAGGACCAGTTCAGCAAATAACCTATCAAAAACTGTATCAAATATCTTTTGAGTTTAGGAATGAAGATAGCTTAGCTCTATTCCAAGATTATAGCATCATCAATGGTTCGATTTGCCAGATTGAAATGGAAGAGAAGGAGATAACGAGACTGCTACCAAAACTAACACAGGAATTGGATAGAAAGAATATTTTTAATCTGTCACTTACTCAGAAAAACGTATCCATTTCAGATCTTTATAGAGAGGAGTTGACAAACTGATATGACTCAATTTTTTTACTTACTTCGTTGGAACTATCTTCGTCAAAAAGATCTATTTCTACTATTTACACTAGCTCAGGTTCTATTATCCATTTCACTGCTTTTTGGTTATCCACTAGTGATCGGTGAGATTGATACGACAGCTGCCTACTATCTCTCTTCTGGTTCAGTTCTGATAGGAATCATTTCTATTGGCTGTACGATCTCATCACCTGTTATAGCAAATGCGAAGTCAGAAGGACATGTAGACTATGTACGAGCCCTTCCAATACCTCGAATTCTGATTTCCTTAGCAGATCTTTGGATGTGGATGATTGCTATTTTGCCTGGAGTATTCATTTCTGTTATACTAGGTTATTTTCGTTTTTCTGTCCGCTTAAATGTATCTGTTCTGGCTGTTTTCATCCTATTTCTCATCTGTCTTACGATGATCAGTCTTGGATTTGCCATTGCTTATACTTTTTCTCCTAATATTGTCACGCTGATGTCTCAGTTGATTCTCATGATTGGTTTGATGTTTTCACCAATCATGTACCCTGCGAGTCGTCTTCCAGATTGGATAAACCATCTCTACCATGTTCTTCCATTTGTCCCTTCTGTAAACCTCCTACGAGCTTGTGTCTATAGTCATGGTCCCGTCTCATTTTTTGACTTCACTATTCTGATCATCTGGATTTTGCTAACACAGTTACTGATCTTGAGAGTTCTTTATAAGGAAAAATAAAGGAAGGAGGGTAGATAGAAGGTTTTTCTTCGAAACAGTAATCCATTTAAAAGGAGTTCAATTGAAGAGATTTATAAATGTTTCCCTACAACAAAAATCAACATCTGCGTTCAGATGTTGATTTTTTTTAAAATATCCGCTAAGCCCTTTGTATCTTATTTGAAATACCAGTGGTGTTTGAGACTAGCAAAAATTGCCTTGCTGGTGATCGTGATGATGACCAGTTTGATGAGGTCAGCAAGGATAAAGGGAGCAACGACCAAAGTAAATGCTTTTTGGAGATCGGTATGCGTGACCAGCATAAAGCCGATAGCTCCTGATACAAAGAGGAGCGCACTACTGAGGAGATTGGACAAAAAGATAGTGACAAGGCCGGATTTAGCACTCGTGAACAGAGACGTGATCCATGCTCGGAACGGGAAGAAGAGGAGGAAACCAGCAGTAGGACCAAGAAAATGCGAAGCTCCACCAGCACCGCCTGCAAATACTGGAAAACCTAAGAAGCCTAGAAGTAGGTAGAGACAGACTGTGACAAAGGCATGGCTGGGTTTATAGATGGTCCCGATGATCCCAATCATGAGTGTCTGCAGGGTCAAAGGAATTGGACCAAAGGGAATGGTGAATTGAGATAGGACGGAGATCATGGCCACTCCAATGGAGATGAGTACTAAGGGAAAGATTTTCTTCATAACAGTTAACCTCGTATTTATTTTGTGGTAACTATTTTACAATAAGGGGATCAACCTGTCAATAGCCCATGCTTGTTTTAGGATTTTTTAAGTAAAAATTTAGGCAGGCTTAAGACTCCTGAAGTATAATCGCCTTACTAAAGGATCGAGCTCCCTTTAAATTTTAAAAGACAAGTACTTGTACAAAAAGATAAAAGGTAAAAAGATGAATCAAAAAGAAACAAAACAAGTAGTCGAAACGCAAGAATCCAAAGAAAAAATGGTTGTCCTAAAACGAAGTCCTAAGTGGTGGATTGGCATGGCAGCAGTTGGTGGATTGTTGGTTGGTGCTGGAAGCGGCTTTGGTGTCGGAATCATCGCCTCTCAATCTTCCAATAACCAACAATTTTCTCAACCGGTCCAAACGGGTCAGAACCAAGGATCCAATCAGCAACAAAATAGTCAAAATGGCCATGCTTCACAAGGAAACCAGCAAAATGGTGGCCCACAGGATGGCGGACCTCAAGGAGGTGGTCCACAAGGTGGTGGCCAAGGTCAAGGTGGCCCACAAGGTGGCGGTCCTGGTCAGATGCCACAAGAAGGCAATGGCGGTCCACAAGGGAATGGTCCAGAAAATGGCATGAACCAATCTGGCGGACAAGAAGGGAACCAGGGGTCCTCTAAAAAGTCCAATAAGAAGAATTCAAAAAATAAAAACAAGACGAGTGATAGTCAAAGTAACAAAGAAAACACGACAAACTCATAGAATTAGCCTTCCTCAAGCAGGCTGAATTTGATCATAAAACCAGGTTCTAAACTATAGGAAATGAAGGCAAGTCGTGTTATAATGGTTAAGAATAGATTAGAAAGACTCGCTCATGAAAGAGAAGAGGATACGACAATGATTAAAATTCTATTGGTCGAAGATGACCTTGGTTTATCAAATTCAGTATTTGATTTTTTAGATGATTTTGCGGACGTCATGCAGGTCTTTGACGGAGAAGAAGGTCTTTACGAAGCAGAAAGCGGGATCTATGATTTGATTTTGCTGGACCTCATGCTTCCTGAAAAAGACGGCTTCCATGTCTTGAAAGAATTGCGTGAAAAAGGCGTGACAACTCCTGTTCTGATCATGACAGCCAAAGAAAGTCTGGATGACAAGGGACACGGCTTTGAGCTGGGGGCAGACGATTACCTCACCAAGCCTTTCTACCTAGAAGAGCTTAAGATGCGGATTCAAGCTCTCTTGAAGCGCTCAGGAAAGGTCAATGAAAACACCCTTAATTATGGCAATTTGAAGGTCAACTTATCTACTAATTCGACTTACGTGGACGATAAGGAAGTGGAACTTCTTGGGAAGGAATTTGATCTTTTGGTCTATTTCCTTCAAAACCAAAATGTCATCCTTCCAAAGACCCAGATCTTCGATCGCCTTTGGGGCTTTGACAGTGATACGACCATCTCTGTTGTTGAGGTCTATGTTTCAAAAATCCGTAAGAAATTAAAAGGTACTGATTTCGTTGAGAACTTGCAAACATTGCGCAGTGTGGGGTATATCTTAAAAGATGCTAACCAGAATTAAGAAAACCGTCGGAGAAGATGATTTTTCCTACTTCATCCGATATTTTGGGCTCTTTACTTTGATATTCTCGGCCATGACCTTGATTATCATTCAAGTCATGCGCTCGAGTCTCTATACAACCGTCGATGAGAACCTCAAGACTCTTAGTCAGGATCCATACTCGCTTGTAGCGATTGCTTATCGAGACCAGCGACAGTCAAATACCAAAGGAGATGATAATGATCATGAGATGATGATCCCAGATCATGATAAATCAGAACCTAAAGGGGATGTCACATCCAATACCACTGTTGTTTTGCTCAATAAAAAATATGAAAACTTGACAACCGGTAATGGGTTTTTAAACTTCAAAACGGTGACGTTTGGTCGAAAGCTCCTCAACAAGGTTTCCCAGCTTCAAATTACAAATAGCTATGGGAAAAAAGAAAGTTACCGGGCCTATATGGCAGAGTTGAGTTTATCTGATGATGAAAGTGATAGTGATATCAAGTATGCGGTTGTCATGACCAATATCAGTCAGCTAGAGCAGACCAGTGAAGAGCACGAAAGTCAAATCGCCCTCATCATGATCTGCTTCTGGGGAATTTCCTTATTCGCTAGTCTCTTCTTAGCGCGTCTCAGCGTCAAGCCCCTTCTTGAGAGTATGCAAAAGCAAAAGGCTTTCGTGGAAAATGCTTCCCATGAGTTGCGGACGCCTCTAGCAGTCCTGCAAAATCGCTTGGAAACGCTTTTTAGAAAGCCTGAAGCGACCATTATGGAATCGAGTGAGAATATTGCATCTAGCTTGGATGAAGTTCGAAATATGAAGCTCTTGACCACCAACCTTCTTAACATTGCCCGAAGAGATGACGGCTTGAAACCGGAGATGGAAGACATCGAACCAAGCTTTTTCGATCAGACCTTCTCGAATTTTGAGATCATTGCGGAAGAAAATGGTAAACTCTTCCGAGGAGACAATCAGGTGGACAAAGTCATTTCTTCGGATAGAACGCTCCTCAAGCAATTGATGACCATTCTCTATGATAATGCCTTGAAATATACCGATGAAGATGGCGAGATCCAGTTTGAAGTTCAATTGAAGGATAAAAATCTTCTTTTGAGAGTACTGGATAATGGTCCAGGGATTCGAGATGAGGACAAGAAACGGATCTTTGATCGTTTTTACCGGGTCGACAAGGCCAGAACCCGTCAAAAAGGTGGATTTGGTTTGGGGTTATCCCTCGCTAAGCAAATCGTAGAAGCCTTTAAAGGGACCATTCAAGTCAAAGATAATAAACCAAAAGGGACCATCTTTGAAGTGAAATTATCCATTAAGACGGAAAGTCGTAAAAAAAATCGTTCATAATCTTTTAAAAATAGAAAAGAGGAAAACCTATGAGTTCAAAAATGTTGCACACTTGCCTTCGTGTGGAAAACTTAGAAAAGTCAATCGCTTTTTACCAAGATGCTTTTGGTTTTGAAGAAAAACGTCGGAAAGATTTTCCAGACTACAAGTTCACGATTGTTTATTTGGCCTTGCCTGGAGATGACTATGAGTTGGAATTGACTTACAATTATGATCATGGTCCATATGTCATCGGAGATGGCTATGCTCACGTTGCTTTGAGTACTCCTGATTTGGAAGGTTTGAATGCTGAACACAAGGCTAAAGGCTATGAAGTGACGGAACCAAAAGGTCTTTCAGGAACGAAACCGAATTACTATTTCGTTGTAGATCCGGATGGATATAAAGTAGAAGTCATTCGCGAAAAATAAGAGGGACTAAAAACAAGGGCCGCTGTCGGCTACGACAGTCGCCCTCTTTTTATGAAACCATTTACAAAAAAGGAATGTTTTTTCGAGAGAAATTTGCTATAATAAAGTTATGAGATTCAAACACACGAAAACTATTTTATTAATCATTACAAATCTCCTTTTACTGAGTCTTTTGTATATTGGCTATCAAAAGATTCAAAGGGTTCGTGAACAAAAAGCCTATCAGGATCAGTTTGCCAAGGTCACCCAACTCGAGAAAAGCTCTGAAAAAGGGAAAGATGTTCAAGTTCAGGAAGGGATTTTAGGAACTTCTTATGTGACGGCTTATTATCCTACTAAAGATGGACAGCCTGTTGAGATTGTGAAAGAGAAGATTCAAGAAGACCTTCAGCGTCTAGGATCCGATGAGAAAACCAAAGAGCCCAAGCATCTGACCTTCTACCATAGTGAAGAAGCAGAAGCGCCTTTTGTTGGCTATCACCCAATCCAAATCAAACGAGCTGAATACCAGTATAAAAAAGGAAAATTTATCAAAGATGAGACGGTGAAGTTGCCTCTCTTTTACTTGGATGATGAGAGCAATCCTCTGACCCTGAGCCAGGTTTTTGCGGATCCAGATGGAGCCAAACAGATCTTTTTAGAGGAACTACGAGGGAATCTAGCCTTTCGTCAGCTGGATGAGGAAAGCATTGATCAAATGGTTGCCCACTTCTCAGAGTTGGATTTGAGCCAATGGGAATTCCAATATGAAAAAGGAAATTTCACCATTCCATTTCCAACCAAGGTTAAGGGAGATGATACCTTCACTGTTCCCTTGTCTAAATTCTATGATGTGATCGATTCAGAGCGCTTGCTTCCTGATGATCTAGCTTCTTACCAATCCTATATAGAAGAACGCCACCGTAAGATGATTGCTCTGACCTTTGATGATGGACCAGATCCAACCACGACTCCTCAGGCGCTGGCCATCTTAAAGAAATACAATGCCAAAGCTACCTTCTTTATGGTCGGAAAAAATGTCAGTGCGAATCCTGATATTGCCAAGCAAGTCCGCAAAGAAGGTCATCAAATCGGGAACCATACCTGGGATCACCCTCAATTGCCAAAATTGAGCTTGGATAATGCTAAAAAAGAGATCTTGGATACCCAAGAAGCCATTCAAAAAGCGACAGGTGTGCAGACCAAGATTACCCGTCCTCCATATGGAGCCATCAATAACGCCATCCAATACGGTGTCGACCAATCCTTTATCATGTGGGATGTGGATAGCCTAGATTGGAAGACGCATAATACGACGGCTATTCTCAATGAAGTGAAAAAAGCAGTCAAACCAGGTTCGATTATCCTCATGCATGATATCCATCAAACCACGATTGACGCTCTACCGACCGTCCTTGACTACCTCAAATCACAAGGCTATACCTTTGTAACGGTGGATGAATTGTTGGATTATCAACTTGAAAGTCATCGCATTTATTACAATGGAAATTAACATAAAAATCCTCTGCAGTTCATTCACTAGCAGAGGATTTTCTTATTCATTTAAAAAGAGTTGAGAATTTTTTAATACCAGTTCACGTACAGAAGCGTATTTTTTTAAGGATTTGAGTTCTTCTGGGTGGGTGATAAAGGTGATTACATAGCCCTCACGCCCCATTCGTCCTGTACGACCGGCGCGGTGGGTATAGGTCTCCACATCACGAGGGATATCGTAGTTGATCACACATTCAAGATGTTCAATATCGATGCCACGAGCGACCAAATCGGTGGCCAGCAAGAGGGTTAGCTGATGGTCTTTGAAGCGCTCCAAAATGACCTTGCGGTATTTGACATTGACATCGCTGGCGAGCGATACGGCCTCAACACCACGGTATTGTAGTTTTTCTTCAGCACTACCCAGATCAGATAGGCTGTTGAAAAAAGCCAGACCACGAAAATCTTCGACGTAGGCGAGTTTTCGGAGCAATTCGACCTTGTCCCGCTTATCCACTTGCATATAAAAATGTTGGATATTGTCCAAAGAAACTCCATCAACCGAAATGCGAAGAGTATTTTCTTCTAGCTGGTCTGGATCGACCTTGGCTGTGGCGCTCATATAGATATATTGGTGGTCACGGGGAGCATAGTGGCTGATCTTGTCGACGAAGTGGTACTGAGAATCGCTCAGTAATTGGTCGAATTCATCTAAAATGATGGTTTCCACATTCATCATTTTGATCTTTTTCAGCTTGATCAGTTCAAAGATCCGACCAGGCGTCCCAACCAGGATTTCGGGTCCTTTTTTGAGGCGTTCGATTTGCCGTTTTTGACTAGATCCTGAAAGGAAGAGTTGGGTCTGGAGCCCGAGAGGTTCTGCCCATTGTTTGGTGACATCAAAAATTTGTCCCGCTAACTCTGTATTAGGAGCTAAAATCAAGACTTGTTGGGCCTTCTTCGGTTTGAGTTTGAGCAAGCTCGGAAAGAGGTAGGCGAGTGTCTTACCAGTACCGGTAGGACTGATCCCGAGGACATTTTCTCCTTCATAGATAGGGGAGAAGATCTGTTCCTGAATTTCAGTGAATGTATCAAATCCGAGTGTTTCTAACTGGTCTTTCCAGCTTTGTGGAAATTGTTCTTTCATTCTTTTTCATCCTTAAATTGTATTCCAGCGCTTTGACGCATCTGGTAGAGGGTTTCATGGACCTGCTCAGCTGTTTGTAACCACTCAAGATAGGCAGCCGGCTTTTGATGAGCAATGGCAAGGGCAAAGGCTTCCGCCTCTTCTTGCATTTGGTGTGGGCAGGGCTGGATCGGAAGGTCGATGACCTCTCCAGAATAGCTGACGAAGCGAGCCTGGTTGATGGCTGCTACAGCATTGAGAGTTAGTGTTCCAGTCTTGGTGTAGATTTCAGCAGGTAGATGGCTGGTGATATTTTTCCCTGCCTGAATAGCAACCTGAAAATCTGGATAAATCAAGACACCTTGACCATAGAGATCAACCGAATTGGGTAATTGCTGAGCAGTATAGTGGCTGGAGATCGGTTCTCCAAAGAAGCCAATCGCCAAGTAGAGGCAGTAGACTCCCAGATCCATCAAGGCTCCACCTGCATAGACATCTGAGAAAATATTGGGCATCTCACCTGCAAGAAGGGCTGGCAATTTGGAAGAATACTTGGCAAAGGTGAAGTTGGCGCCCAGTATTTCCTGGTTAGAGAGGAAGTCTTTAACTACTTGAAAGGCTGCTTCTTGGTAATTTCTGGCAGCTTCAAAGAGATAGACCTGGTGCTCATTAGCGAGCTTGACCAGTTCCTTCCATTCAGAAGGCTTCGTCACAGCCGGTTTTTCAATGATGACATGTTTCTTGGCCAGAATAGCAAACTTGGCCTGAGCAAAGTGAAGAGAATTGGGGCTAGCAATGTAAATCACATCCAGCTCACTGTCTAAGAAGTCGACCAAGTCTGTGTAGCAAGAGATTGCTCCATAAGGCTCACAAAACTCTTGAGCCGTCTTCATCTTTCTCGAATACACAGCCTGCAAATGATAGTGGCCTGTCCGATGAGCAGCTGTAATAAATTCATGTGAAATCCAACTCGTACCAATAATTCCCAGCTTTAACATAAGGTGTCCTTCCGTCATCGATTCACTCTATTATACCATGAAAAGGGGGAGGGGACAGTATAAAGTAGAAAATATGCACTGATTATTGTATAATGAAGTGATATGCTTAGAAGGGAAAACAATAGGATTGAGAAATTCAGAATTATTGATCATTATTCCTGCTTATAATGAGAGTGGAAATATTGAAAAAACAATCAAGATGATTGAAGAACATACACCTGAATTTGATTATGTCATTATCAATGATTGTTCTACAGATCATACACTTGAAATTTGTCGCAATAACAACTTTAACGTTATCGATTTACCGATTAATTTAGGAATTGGTGGTGCTGTCCAAACTGGTTATCAATATGCAGTTAAAAATGGCTATCAATATGCTGTTCAAGTGGATGGAGATGGTCAGCATAATCCTGAATTTATCAGAAAGATGCTTCAAGTCCTTCAAGAGAAGAATGTGAACATGGTGATTGGCTCTCGTTTTATTGAAAATCAAGGTTTCCAATCCTCTTTCGCGCGACGGATTGGAATTTCATTTTTTGAAAAATTAATTAGGATTTTAACCGGTCAAAAGGTAACAGATCCTACATCAGGATTGCGAGTAGCAGATCGAAAAGTGATAGAAGAATTTGCTAAACAATATCCAAGTGATTATCCAGAACCAGAAACGATTGTGTCCCTCTTAACCTCAGGCTATTCCGTTGCAGAAGTACCGGTCTTGATGAACGAGCGAGAACATGGAGAATCATCGATTACATTCAGTAAGTCTGTTTACTATATGATCAAAGTGACAATGGCAATGCTATTGGCTAGAATTGGTGGAGGATATAAGAAATAACATGCTAAATATTTGGTTAACCCTTATTGTAATTATTTTTATCGTTTATATTCTACGCCTAGTCGCAAAGAAAGTCGTTGAAATGAGAAATGTCATTTCTTGGCTTATTCTTTGTTTGCTATCGTTGCCAGTCATTTGGTTTCCTAATTTGATTGGACAGGTATCAAAAATGTTAGGAATTCAAGTTCCAAGCAATCTAATCTTTTTCTTAGGCTTCTGTTTACTTGTCTATTTAAACTTCTCTTTAACTCGGATTACCTCAAAACAATCCGTTCAAATTCGCCAATTGTCTCAGAAGATTGCATTACAGGTAAAAGAGCATGAAGAATAATCAACCTGTTTCAACGGAGAAGGTGTATTTTTGGAATCTGTTAGGGAACTTGGCATTTGCTGGATCATCTGTACTATTTACATTGATCGTTACACGCATGACCTCGCCAATGGAAGCAGATTCTTTTAGTCTTGCCTATGGGATTGCTGCGATTCTAGTCGTAGTTGGCATGTTTCAAGTTCGAAGCTATCAAGGGACAGATGTTCTCTTTAGACACTCCTTTACCAGTTACAGTATTGCCAGATGTCTCACTCTCCTACTCATGATGGCGATCTTTTTTCCTTACCTTTTTGTTTCAGGAATTGATCTACATGAGAGTTCAAAAATTGCGATTATTGGCTTATACGTTCTATTTCGTATGTGTGAGGCAATTTCAGATCTTTTCCAAGGATTATTTCAACGTCACGAACGATTAGATATCGCTGGCAAATCAATGACCATTCGGTATTCTATCAGCACGATTCTTTTGTTGGCATTTTTGCTTATTACAAAGTCATTAATACAATCATTGCTTTACTTAGTTGTTTTAAACTTTATCTTTGTATTTTGTTATGATTATGTAAAATCAAAAGAATTTGAAACAATTGATGTTTCAGTAAAAAATCTCAAAAGAGACCTATTTGATGCGATCACTATTTTAAAGAATTGTATTCCTCTCTTTGTTAGTGGATTTTTACTAGCTTATATTTTCAATGAGCCTAGAATCGCGATTGACTCTGAAATTAGACTGGGACACTTTATTGCAGGGACACAACGGGATTATAATATTTTGTTTATGCCTGTGTTTTTTATGAGTCTCTTTATTTTAATTCTTAGACCCTTAACAACGCAATTAGCGATCTTATGGAAGAATAAAGAATTGAAAAAATTTGATGCCATTATTGCGAAGATGTTTGTCATTGTTTTGGGTGTCGGCTTGGTTTTAACTGTGCTAGCTTATTTGATCGGGACGCCAATATTAAGTCTTGTTTTTGGTTTACCTTTAAACCAGCATAGTACTACCCTAGCCATCCTTGTTTTTTCTGGAATTCTGTATTCTATTGGGATTGTTTTTGGGGATGTCATGACGGTTATTCGAAAACAAACGTATCTATTGCCTGTGTATTTATTCATGTTTATAGCTTCCAAATTGACAAATAATGATTTGGTACAAAAAATGGGACTTCTAGGTGCGTCTTTAAGCTTTTTCATCGTGATGTCTGTTTATTTTAGTGGAAGTTTACTTGCTTATTTTATTGCAAGAAAAATAGAAAGGAAGGGCTATGCTCGTTAATCAACAACATACTTGGGTGATCTGTGCTTATGGTGAGAGCGAATACTTGGAAGCTTGTATTCAATCCTTGAAGAATCAAACTCTCCAATCACAGATTATCTGTTATAGTTCAACACCACTGGACTCGATCAAAGAACTTTGTCAGCGTTATGCTATTCCGTTTTACACTAAGCAGGGTGGTGGGATTGGTAAGGATTGGAACAATGCCATGTCTTTTGTAGAGACGAAGTATGCTACCATTGCCCATCAGGATGATTATTATGAACCGGACTATGCTGAGAAAGTTTTGGCTAAGATGGAAAAAAATCAAGATGTGCTGATTGGGTATTCTGATTATTTTGAAGAAAAAGATGGCCATAAAATTCCTGCGAATACAAATCTGAAGATCAAAACCTTGATGTTAAAAACCATGAATCTTTTTCCTGCTAGTCACTTTTGGCGAAACCGTGTGATGGCTTTTGGGAATCCGATTTGTTGTCCAGCTGTCACCTATAATCGTGATAATTTGAAGAATTTCTATTTTGATGAAGGAATGAGAGTGAGTTTGGATTGGTACGCATGGTATAAGATCAGCGAGTATAAAGGTCGTTTCGCTTATGTATCTGACAAGCTCATGTGCCACCGTATCCATGAAGAGTCTGAAACATCAAAAACCATTGCAGACAATACGCGTAGTAAAGAAGATCTATACATGTATGAACTCTTCTGGCCTAAATGGATGGCCAAGTTGTTGATGAGACAATATGTGAAGAGTCAAAATTCGAATAAGTAGGAGAAACTGATGGCATATTTTGTTGATAGTTATGAGCGAAATAAAAAGTATTTAGTAGCTTTCGCAGTTTTGGCCTTTTGTATTACAGTGATTTATACAAAGCGCTTAGTAGATTTTCCTAAAATCGGTGTAGCGTTATTTGTTGTATTGGCTTTTTTCATTTTTCTTTTACCGAAGAAGAATGTTGGGACCTTCCTTGCGATGCTCATTGGTGGTCTGTCCTTTGCATTCATTACACCCGTTTTGAATACGCCAGATGAACAAGTTCACCTTTCAAGAACGATTCATATTGTGGAAGGCAACGTCAATATGGGAAATAAAAACATCCATATTACGGAAGATTACTTTGATGTTTATAAGAATTTCAAAAAACCATTTACCAAGTCTTCTTTATTTGAAGAAGGGCAGACGACCAAACAAGTGAAGTTTGGGAAAGAAACGGATTACAGGGCAACCAACTCATATTGGTTTATTGGTTATATCCCTCAGGCTCTTGGATTTGGGATTGGAAAATTTTTAAACTTGAGTGTAGGAGTCTCCTATTATCTTGGTCGAATTTTTAATGTCATTGCTTACTGTATTTTAACTCTCATTGCCATTAAATTAAGTGGGAAAGCGAAGCAGTTGATGACAATGGTAGCGATGTTCCCAATGAATCTGGTTCTAGCTGCTTCTTATAATCAAGATAGTGTAGCCTTAGGTTTAACCTACATCATTATTGGATTGTTTTTGAATTATGTAACAGATGATGAAAAAGTGGTTAAAATTAAGGATTTATTGCTTTATGCTTTCCTTTGCGTGATCCTTGTAACAATGAAGCTTCCTTATGTCTTGCTTGTGGGATTATTGCTATTCATACCGAAAAAGAAAACGCAATGTAAAAACTACTATCTCATTTCTCTCGCTTTGATTGCTGCTGTCTTTCTATTTACGATTTTTTGGTATGTTCTTACCCAGCAAGTTCGAATTGAGAACTTTAAACTGGAGGGCGCAGATGTAAAAGGGCAAATTAGTAGTATCATTTCGAAACCTCATTGGTATCTTCCAGTGATTTTGAAGGAGATGCTATTATCAGTCAGTCATTTGAATCAACTCTACACCTTTGGTTGGTTAGATTTGTCCATGTCAGAAGTCCTTATTCCAATTTATGCTCTTTATACTTTGATTACTTTTTCAAATATTGGGAAAATCAAACTTCCTAAAGTATCAGTAGTAGGAGCAAGTTTGGTTTCTCTTGCAATTGTTGGTTTAATTTCTTTGACCTTGTATCTGACCTGGACACCAGTTGGAAATTTTGAAGTTTTAGGAGTTCAAGGCCGATATTACTTAGGTGTTGTTGCTCTTTGTCTACCAGTTATTTGTAGTTTATTTAAGCAAAGAGTTCCAGATGAACAAAAGTTCTCTGATCATTTTGTAGTACAAAGTAGTCTCATTATTTTATCTCTAACTTTACTACAAACCATCTCTGTTTTATATGCTGCAGTTTAATTAAAAGACTAAAATAAGTTATTACTAGGGGAAACCCTAGTTTTTTGTTACAATAGAAAGTGAATAAGTCAAGGAGTAAGAGATGACCATATCAGTTGTAGTCCCATGTTTTAACGAAGAAGAATCAATTCCATTGTTTTATCGAGAAATGGAACGTGTTCGGATGAAGATGGGAGAAAAGTTTGAATATATTTTTATAAATGATGGCTCTTCAGATGGTACGCTATCCGTTCTTCGAAAGCTACATGTTACAGATTCAAATGTGCACTACCTTTCTTTTTCTCGAAATTTCGGGAAAGAGGCGGCGCTGTATGCTGGACTTGAGCGTGCTAGTGGTGAATTTGTAACCGTCATGGATGTGGATCTGCAGGATCCTCCGGAACTATTGATCGAAATGAAGCAGAAGTTGGAGGAACAACCAGATCTAGACTGTGTCGGAACGAGACGCGTAACCCGTGATGGGGAACCACCGATTCGCTCTTTCTTTGCACGGATGTTTTATAAATTGATCAATCATATTAGTCAAGTGGAAATGGTGGACGGAGCGCGGGATTTCCGTTTGATGCGTCGCCCTATGGTTGATGCTATCATGGAGTTATCTGAGTACAATCGTTTCTCAAAAGGAATTTTTGCTTGGGTAGGATTCGAGACAGAATACCTTGAATATAAAAATGTCGAGCGCGTGGCAGGAGAGACGTCCTGGAATTTTTGGTCCCTCTTTAAGTATTCGATTGAAGGGATTGTCAATTTCTCGGATGCCCCATTAAACATTGCCTTTATTGGTGGACTGTTATCTTGGATTTTGGCCTTTATCATGATGATTTTGATTGTAATCCGCACCTTGGTCTTTGGGGATCCTACTTCAGGTTGGCCATCCCTTATGACAGTGATTCTTTTCCTGGGAGGGTTCCAATTATTGACCATTGGGATTTTAGGGAAATATATTGGTAAGATCTTCATGGAAACCAAGAAACGTCCAATCTATGTGATCAAAGAGAAAAGTGAAGAATGAAGAATATCCTAAGTATGAGTCTTACTGCTAAGCAAAAGATAGATAGATTTTACGAGGGAGTGGATTGGCTCCTCGATAAGATCAATCAGTTGGATATGGTAAAAGGGATCCGCAGTCATATTGACCGGCTTATAGATGTTTTCAACCAAATCAGCAATAAGTTGGTCTTTCTATTACTAACTTCCTATGCGCTCATTTTTACATTTGTATCTTTCAATCTGATCAATTTTCAAAGTCGCTCATATGACTATGTCTTTCATTTATCCCGCATTGTAGGCTTAGCAGAGTCCATTGAGCATTGGGATTTACTCCCCAATCTGAATTTTTTATTTGCATTCGGTACGGGATATGCTTCTCCTATGTTTTATGGAAATTGGCAGTTTTATCCGTCAGCCATCGTTTATATGATGACCAACGATGGAAATCTTGCTTATTCTATATTTGCATTTTTGATCATTCTTTGTACAAGCCTAACAAGTTATATTGTTGTTTCAAAAATAGTAAAAAATAAGGCGACTGGTATAGTAGTGGCCTTGACCATTCCTTGTTATTACACCTTATTTGGTTTTGGAATGACCATGGTAGTGCCACTTGTCCCATTTCTTATTTATTCAATTTATCGAGTGCTCTACTTAAACAAAAAGAACCCTCTCTATTTAGGGATTGTAGTAGCACTTTTAATTCAAACCCATATTTTATCAACGATCATATTAGCAATCTTTTCTGCGGTATTTTTATGTTTAAATTATAAAAGGATCACACTGGAAAAGATTATCTCTTTTGTATTTTCTATCTTGTTTGCCTTATGTTTGTCGGCAGGATACATTTTTCAATATCTGGAACAGGTTTCATCACAAAAATTTTTCTTCACATGGACAGCGAGAAATTTTCCTGTCAATGTGAAAGATACTTTTTTGGTTCCTTTTCCATTTCAAGCAGATCGATATGGTTTTTATAAACCTTTCACACCATTAGAGTGGCCGATCCATCAATTTGTACGAGATGGTCTATTCTATGCGAGTATGATGGTAATCTTATTCTATCGCCGTCTAGGGAGTTTAAGTAAAACCATATTTTGGACTTGTTGGATCTTATATTTTTCTGCAACGAGTCTTCTGCCTTGGAATTCCGTATTGAAATACACTTTTTTAGGGAGTATGCAGTATTCAGGGCGCCTATTGTTTTTCATTCCCCTCTTGTTCCTATTCTTTCTTGCTGTTACAAATAGAAATGGATTTTTCTCTATTGTCTTATGCATCTTGAGTTTAACTTTCTATTTCAATCATGTTGTCCCTCAATTTGATAGCTCTTCAAAAAACTATAAACAGATGCGTGAGGATAATAAAAAGAATGAAAAATTACTAAAATCGGTTTATAAAGGTGATAAATCCAAATATATTGATCCTGTAGGTGATGAATATTATAATCTTGATATCAATAACCAAGATATACGCTTACCACAATTTACAGAATTTCAAACAGCTAAGGATGTAAAAATATCAACTATTAAAAAGAGGTACAATCTTTTAGAATTTGATATAAAGGTTCCTGACGATAAAAAGGAAACTACTATCTCTATACCAATGATATGGTACAAAGGATATCGCGCAGAATATTCTAAGGGAGCAGAAGGTTCTCAACCTGTGTTGAAACAGCGAGCTTTTACCGAATCTGAATTAAAAGAGAATAAAAAAGATCGGAAACCAACTGTCTCAGAAAAAGTTTTAAATGATGGTAAAATTTATTTATCTATTCGAAATTCTGGCCATGTCAAAGTTTCTTATCACAAGACATTTATACAGTATCTTGGTTTCATGATAGAATGGATCTCTTGGATACTGGTATTCTTTATTTTTAAGCAGAAGTATTCAAAAAATAAGGAGCAATTCCCATCTTAAAAAGCAGAAAACTTCTGCTTTTTTTGCTATAATGATAGGGATAAAGCAATTGAAAGGAAAATACCATGATTTTAATTACAGGTGCAAATGGTCAACTTGGAACGGAGCTTCGCCATTTACTAGATGAACGAAATGAAGAATATGTAGCCGTTGATGTGGCTGAAATGGATATCACAAATGCAGAGAAAGTAGACGAGGTATTTGCGGAAGTAAAACCAACCTTGGTTTATCACTGTGCTGCCTACACAGCTGTTGATGCTGCAGAAGATGAAGGAAAAGAGTTGGACTATGCGATCAACGTGACTGGTACGGAAAATGTAGCAAAAGCGTCTGAAAAACACGGTGCAACCTTGGTTTATATCTCAACGGACTACGTTTTTGATGGGAAAAAACCAGTGGGACAAGAATGGGAAGTAGACGATCAACCAGATCCTCAAACAGAGTACGGTCGTACCAAACGTATGGGGGAAGAATTGGTTGAGAAGCATGTATCTAACTTCTATATCATCCGTACAGCTTGGGTATTTGGGAACTACGGTAAGAACTTTGTCTTCACCATGCAAAACCTTGCGAAGACTCACAAGACACTTACAGTTGTTAATGACCAACACGGTCGTCCGACTTGGACACGTACTTTGGCAGAGTTTATGACTTATTTGGCTGAAAACCGTAAGGAGTATGGTTATTACCACTTGTCTAACGATGCGAAAGAAGATACAACTTGGTATGACTTTGCAGTTGAAATCCTCAAAGATACGGATGTTGAAGTGAAACCAGTGGATTCTAGCCAATTCCCGGCTAAGGCAAAACGCCCACTGAACTCAACGATGAGCTTGGCTAAGGCTAAGGCTACAGGATTCGTTATTCCAACTTGGCAAGATGCTTTGAAAGAATTTTATAAACAAGAAGTGAAATAAGAACAAATAGAAGCGGCCCTCAAGGGTCGCTTTTCTGTTTGGATTAGGCAAAAAGCCTAGAAAATGTTATAATTGAATAGACTGTGAATGATTTGAAAGGGAACTCTATGCAACATGTTTTTATTATCGGAAGTCGTGGGCTTCCGGCTCAATATGGCGGTTTTGAGACTTTTGTGGACCAATTGGTTTCGCATCAAGTGTCTCCGGATATCCAGTACCATGTTGCTTGCCTTTCTAATGATCAAGCTTATCAACATTTTGACTACAAGGGTGTGGATTGTTTTACGATTAAAGCCCCTAAGCTTGGGCCTGCGCGTGTCATCGCCTATGATATGATGGCCATCAACTATGCCTTGAAGCTTATTAAGAAACAAGGAATTGAACAGCCGATTTTTTACGTCTTGGGCAATACAATCGGAGCCTTTGTGGCGCCTTTTGCGCGTAAGATCCATAAATTGGGGGGACGATTCTATATCAACCCAGATGGACTGGAGTGGAAGAGGGCCAAGTGGGCCAAGCCGATCCAAGCCTATCTCAAGTATTCTGAAAAGATCATGACGCGCCATGCGGACTTGGTAATTTCAGACAACCCTGGTATTGAGTCCTATATCAAGGAAGCCTACCCTTGGTCCAAGACGACCTATATTGCCTACGGAATGGACTTGTCTTCGACCAGCCTAAATAGTCAGGATAATAAGGTCCGAGAATTCTATCACAAGTGGCAGACTCAAGAGAAAAACTATTACCTAATTTTGGGCCGCTTTGTCCCAGAAAATAATTATGAGACCGCCATTCGTGAATTTATGGCCTCTTCCACCAAGCGGGATTTGGTGATTATTTGTAACCATGAAGGCAATCCCTATTTTGAAGAACTCCGAGCTCGAACTGGATTTAATCAGGATCCTCGCGTTAAGTTTGTAGGAACGGTCTATGATCAAGACCTCTTGAAGTATATCCGTAAAGAAGCCTTTGCCTATATCCATGGTCATGAAGTGGGCGGAACCAATCCTGGTCTCTTAGAAGCACTTGCTCATACAGACCTCAATTTGGTTTTAGGAGTCTCCTTTAACCAAACGGTTGCCAAGGACACAGCTCAATATTGGACCAAAGAAGCTGGGAATTTGGCGCATCTGATCGACCAGGTTGATTCTTTAGAAGATGTATCTGAATGGGGTCAACGTGCCAAGGCCAATATGAAGCAAAACTTTACCTGGGAAAAAATTGTAGGTGAGTACGAGGAATTATTCTTATCATGAAAGTAAATATCTTGTTGTCCACCTATAATGGTGAACAGTATCTAAAAGAGCAGGTCAAAAGTATCCAAGACCAGACCTATCAAGACTGGCAACTCTTGATCCGAGATGATGGATCGACAGATGGTACGGTGGAGATCATTCAAGAGTTGGTGGCCCAGGATGAGCGCATTCGCTTTATCAACCAAGGAGCTATCGAAAATCTCGGTGTTATCAAGAGCTTCCATGCGCTTCTGAAATATGAAAAAGCTGATCTTTATTGCTTCAGTGACCAAGATGATGTCTGGCTTCCTGAAAAGATTGCTCTTCAAGTAGCAGAAGCCGAGAAGCATCCTCAAGAAGTGCCTTTGCTGGTCTACACAGATTTAAAAGTGGTCGATGAAAACTTGAATGTGCAGCATGAGAGTATGATTCGCACCCAGTCTGATCATGCCAATACCGAACTGATTCAAGAGTTGACGGAAAATACGGTAACTGGCGGAGTTGCCATGATTAACCACGCTCTGGCGGAGTTATGGACAGGTCAAGAAAAACATGCACTCCTTATGCATGACTGGTATTTGGCCTTGTTGGCCACTGCCTTTGGGAAGCTCATCTATATCGATCAGCCGACAGAATTGTACCGTCAGCACAGTAGCAATGTTCTGGGAGCTCGTACCCTTAGAAAACGGGTCAAAAACTGGGTTCGCCCTCATGTTCTGTTTGCTAAATATTGGAATCTCATCGAGTCCAGTCAAGAACAAGCAAAAAATTTATTGGATCTGCCTGTCAGTTCCCAAACTAAAGAAATCATTGAAAACTTTGTCACCATTATGGATGTTCCACTAAAAGAACGTTTGAGACGGATTCGTCAGTACGGTTACCGGAAGAACCGGGCTTTTCATACGGTTGTGTTTACCAGCTTGATTCTGACAAAGTTTGCATATCGAGGTAAAAAATAATGTTTGACGTTTTTAGTCAGAAAAATCGAATTTTATTAAGAGAATTAATCAAAACAGACTTTAAATTACGTTACCAAGGATCAGCAATCGGTTATCTTTGGTCGATTTTAAAGCCCCTGATGACCTTTACGATCATGTATATTGTCTTCATCCGATTCTTACGCTTGGGTGGAGATGTGCCCCATTTCCCAGTTGCCCTCTTGTTGGCCAATGTAATCTGGGGCTTCTTCTCAGAAGCAACATCTATGGGGATGGTGTCGATTGTTAGTCGAGGCGACTTGTTGCGAAAATTGAACTTCTCCAAACACATCATTGTCTTGTCTGCAATTTCAGGAGCAGCTATCAACTTTGTCATTAACCT
Source organism: uncultured Streptococcus sp. (assembly GCA_934215455.1). Classification (GTDB taxonomy): domain Bacteria; phylum Bacillota; class Bacilli; order Lactobacillales; family Streptococcaceae; genus Streptococcus. The sequence goes on along the minus strand of CAKPZX010000009.1, from coordinate 20,608 downwards.
TGTAGTGGTCTTGATTTTTTCATTCTTTAATGGGGTGACATTTTCTTGGACAGCTTTGATGGTGATTCCGTTGTTCTTTGAGTTGTTCTTGATGGCGACAGGATGTGCATTGATCTTAGCGACATTTTTTGTTCGTTTCCGTGACTTAGGTCAAGTATGGGAAGTACTCCTGCAAGCCGGCTTGTATGCGACGCCAATTATCTATCCGATTACCTTTATTGCAGACCGCAATCCATGGGCTGCTAAGTTGGTCATGATGAATCCTTTGGCTCAAATTATTCAAGACATGCGTTATTTCTTGATTGATAAGGCCAACACCCCTGTCTGGCTTTTGGTGGAAAATAAGTTCTTGGTTCTGATTCCTTATGTTTTACCAATTCTTATTTTTGTCGCTGGCTTTGCTTACTTTAACAAACATGCTAAGAAATTTGCGGAGATTCTCTAATGACAGATAAACAAATTGCAGTAAAAGTAGACCATGTCAGCAAGTACTTTAAGTTGCCAACAGAGGCAACTAATAGTCTTCGAACTGCCCTGGTCAATCGCTTCAAAGGAATCAAAGGATACAAAGAACAACATGTTCTTAAGGATATTTCTTTTGAAGTAGAAAAAGGAGATTTTTTCGGGATCCTCGGAAGAAATGGTTCTGGAAAATCGACTCTCTTGAAAATTATTTCTGAAATTTATGTGCCAGAAAAAGGTACCGTCACCATCGATGGGAAACTGGTGTCCTTTATCGAGCTTGGAGTGGGCTTTAACCCAGAGCTGACTGGTCGAGAAAATGTCTATATGAACGGGGCTATGCTGGGCTTCTCGACAGCTGAAATTGATGCCATGTATGATGATATCGTAGACTTTGCTGAGTTGCATGAGTTCATGAACCAAAAACTCAAGAACTACTCATCAGGCATGCAGGTTCGTCTAGCCTTTTCGGTTGCCATTAAGGCCCAAGGGGATATCTTGATTTTGGATGAGGTCCTAGCAGTAGGAGATGAGGCCTTTCAGCGCAAGTGTAACGATTACTTCCAAGAACGCAAGAAATCAGGGAAAACCACGATTCTCGTTACCCATGATATGGGAGCCGTCAAGAAATATTGTAACAAGGCTGTTTTGATTGAAAATGGCTTGGTGAAGGCCATTGGTGATCCTTTTGACGTTTCTGATCAATATAGTTTTGACAACTTGGAATCGAACTCCCATCATCATGGAGATGAAGGTGAGGGCTTGGTCACAACGGAAGTTGAAGGTTTCACGGCTAGATTGCTTTCTCCTAAGAAAGTAACTCCTGATGATGAGGTGGTGATTGAGTTTTCATTTAATCTATTAGATGAGTCTGTTAATCCTCATATAGCCTTTTCATTTGTTGATATTTCTACTGGGAATGGACTGTATAACGATAATTCCATGGATGTTCCATTATCTGGTGTCGGACCTAAAAAAATCACTTATAAATGTAAGTTGCCGTACTTTAATCATGTGAAGTTAAGACTAGTAGCATTTTTAAGAGATGAAAATCAAGAAAACTTAGCAATATTATCGACAACGAACCCTCCCGTCTTTTCAATTGATCGGGTTGTGGATCGAACAAATCGTTCAGAATTGGATTCTTCGACTGGTTTGTTGATCCGTCAAGGTAAGTGGGAATAATTTCTTTGGTGTAGGCTATGAAAATTTTATTTGTTTCTCCTGTTGGAGCCATGTTTAGTGGAGCAGAAGTATCAATTCTGAACCTAATGAAGTTATTAGTTCAAGAAGGTCACGAAGTTTATAATGTGATACCGGATAATGCTCCACACATTGATAAAGACTATCTCCGTCATATGGATACAACTGGAATTAAACTATTTCAGTTAAAAACCAATCAGTGGTGGTGGCCTGAGTCTAAGACGCTGAACATTTCAGAGTTAGAAATCCAAGCTTCTCAACAAAAGAATATTGAGGAAGTAAGAGAAATTATCCGGAATGAACAGATCGAACTGGTTATTTCGAATACAGTCAATGTGTTTCAGGGGGCATTTGCAGCTGCATGTGAAAAGGCCAGACATTTTTATATTATTCATGAATTTCCTTTTGGTGAGTTCGGTTATTATAAGGACCTGATTCCCTTAATTGATGATTTGTCTGATAAAATTTTTGTAGTCGAAGGGGAATTGTATCACACTCTAACGAATTATTTTACGACTGATAAATTGATTCCGTTTATCCCCTATACAGAAGTTCAAGAGCGTCCTCTTAAGAATTCTACTACTTCTCGTTTCGTATCCATCGGTGGGATTAACGAACGAAAAAATCAGCTTGAGTTGCTTGCAGCCTATCATCAATTAAATCGGAAGGAGATCGAACTGGTCTTCATCGGAGGATGGGATGAGCAGTACAAAAAGTTGATGGATGACTATATTCAAACGCATCATCTAGATCGTGTGACTTTTGTTGGTTTTCACTCGGATCCATGGTCCTTGGTGACAGATAAAGATATCCTCGTCTTGCCTGCTAAATTAGAAACATTTTCTTTAGTATTTGTGGAATCAGTCCTAAATGGTGTTCCGGCAATCATTTCTGATAATTTAGGTCATTTGTCTTCGAGTAAATTTTTAGAATCTGGAACTTTATATCCGCTAGGGGATAGGGATTTGCTAAGTCAACAAATGGCTACAGTGATTGATCATTTTGATGCCTATAAAGAAAAACAATTACTGGATCAAGAACTTGCTCGAAAGAAATACAATCTTGAGACGATCTATGCTGTTTTTAAAGATAACATTGAAGTAGAAACGCCAATTGGTAACCAAAAGCTTTCCTCTAAGTATGCTCGATTTTTGGGGATGAAATTCAATAATCGTGATCTCGAAGTAATTGGTAAATCTCAGGTGGTGATTTCAGCTTCTAACGATGGACTTCACTCAGCCTACCATGAAATAACAAAAGAGAGAATGGAAAATAAGGGCTCTATTATCTTCAAGCTTGAAAAGGAAAAGAGTCTAAAAATATTACTTTCAGAATTTCCGGGATCCTATAAAAAATTGTCATTGATTGCATTGGAGGATCAAAGAGAAATTCCTCTTGTAACTTCAAACGGAATTGATTTCGAGGATGTTTTGGTTTTCTTTAATACCCATCCACATATTCTGTTTGATCTTTCGAATAGTTCAGGTAATCAATTTCAATTCTCCTATGAAAAAGAAAGTGACGAAGAATTTAGCAGACACCTATTCAACTTACATGAGAATCATAAAAAATTATCTCATGAATACAATTCCATCATCCATTCTCGCCGTTGGACGATTCCAACAAAGATCTTGAAATTCTTTAGAATAAGGAAATAATATGCAACGTTTACTTTTATATGTTCACTACAATAAGTTTAATTTTATTAGTGGGCATGTACTCTATCAATTAGAAAAGATTCGTCCCTTATATACACGGGTGGTCTTTATCTCCAATAGTCAACTACCAGAAGATGTGAAGTCTAATTTAGTAGCACAACATCTGGTAGACGATATTCTAGAGCGCCAAAATAGTGGCTTTGACTTTGCGGCTTGGCGGGATGGAATGAAGACAGTCGGCTTTGATCAACTGGCTCATTTTGATTCGGTTACCCTCATGAATGATACCTGCTTTGGACCTCTTTGGGATCTAGAACCAATCTATCAGCGGTTTGAAAATGATAATGAAGTGGATTTCTGGGGAATGACCAATTACCGGAAAGACAAGGATTTTAACGAGCATATTCAGAGTTATTATCTCAGTTTTAAAAAACAGGTGTTGACATCAAGCGCCTTCCTAGAATTTTGGCAGGGTGTTCAAGACTTCACCAATGTTCAAGATGTGATTGATAACTATGAAACCAAGGTCACAACGAATTTCTTGGATGCTGGTTTTCGCTATAAGACGGTCTTTGATACCATTCATGAAGACACCACAGGGATGCTCTATCCGGACTTTTCTTACTACAATCCTACAGCGATTCTCCGTCATAAGGTTCCTTTTATCAAAGTCAAAACCATTGCAAACAATGAAGGGATTATGCCTTATATTTTTGATGAGTTGGAGCGTGTTTCGAACTATCCATTAGATTTGATTCTCAACCACATGTCTATGATCGATCGTCCGGACTATCCTTATCTCTTGTCTCGTAAGTACTTGAAAAATCAGGAATTAGCTGGAGAGTTCGGTAAAAAAGTTGCGGTTCATCTTCATGTCTTTTATGTGGACCTCCTGGAAGAATTTCTAGATGCTTTTCAAACCTTTCATTTCGCTTATGACTTATGGATCACGACAGATGTAGAAGAGAAGAAGCAGGATATTGAGAAAATTCTTTCTAATCGGGCACAAGATGCGACGGTTGTGGTGACTGGAAATATTGGACGGGATGTATTGCCAATGCTGCTCTTAAAAGAGCAACTTTCTCAATATGATTATGTTGGCCATTTCCATACTAAGAAATCTAAAGAAGCAGATTTCTGGGCAGGTGAATCTTGGCGCAAAGAATTAATCGAGATGTTGGTCAAACCGGCTGATCAAATCCTAGCCAATATGGAAGCCAATCCAAAAGTCGGAATCACTATCGCAGATATTCCAACTTTCTTCCGTTACAATCGAATAGTGGTTGCTTGGAATGAAGCTCTTATTTCACCAGAGATGAACAAGCTCTGGGAACGGATGGGAGCGACCAAGACGATTGACTTCAAAAATCTCAATACCTTTGTTATGAGTTATGGGACCTTTGTTTGGTTTAAATACGATGCTTTGAAACCACTCTTTGATTTGAATTTGACAGTAGCAGATGTTCCGGCTGAACCTCTACCTCAAAATTCGATATTGCATGCGATCGAACGTTTGTTGATCTACATTGCTTGGGACCAAAAATATGACTTTAGGATCTCTCAAAATCCTCATGTCCTGACACCATTTATTGATAATAAGCAATTGAACAATCGTGAAGATCTCCAACCCCATACCTTTGTGGACTTTAATCAAATTGGGGGGATCAAAGGAGCCTTGAAGTATATCGTAATCGGTCCTGCAAGAGCTGTGAAATATATATTAAAAAGAATGATAAAGAAAGTGAAATAATGAAACGGAAAAAAGAGTTTAATGTTAAAGAATTTATCCTCTCAGCATTATCGAAAGTCTCAAGAACTCAGTGGTATTATGGGGTTACTTTCGTTCTATTTTCTTTTTTTAATTTTTACCTAGCTCAGAATAATCTTGCAGTTCATAACAAAGCAACAGGAACTGTCCTACAATATGTTAATTTTTTAGGAATTCTATTTGGAATTAGTTTCTTGCTATTAATTCCAATATTATCCCAGTTCAATTTTAAAAAATGGTTTCCTTTAAAGCTGATTGTCAGTTATTTGGTCTACAATACCCTTTCTTATTTGACAGAAATCACGATTTATTTGAATAATCCAAAATACAAGGTTTGGAATTTTGATCAGAATCCATTCTTTAGAACGGACTCCTTCCTTGTCATTTTCCTTCTGTTTGCTTCTACAGGTGGTTTGGTTCTATTACGACAGCATTATGATAAGCTGCCAAGTCGGAAAAAAGGAGGAGAAGAGATAGGCGAGAACTACCAGTATTTGGTCTTGTCACAACTCTTGATCACCTTCATCGTAACAGACAAAAATTTTTCGACCCTTATTTACAGGACAGATAATTTTTTGTATAAGGCGTTTGAAATTGGCAAATACTCAGCTCAACAATTCTGGTTGACAAATGAGTTTTTATATTTTCTATTTCCTTTGATTTCCTTGCTTGGGTTTTTATACACAAAAGGGCAGCGAGATTTCGTCAAGAACAAACCGAGTTTCTCTTTAGTATTCTTCTCTAGTACCACCATCGCAATTGTATTGAATTATTTTATACAATTTAGTTTAGGTCGAACAGAACCCTTCTTAGGCGTTCATTACACGATTCCAGATGCCATCTTATTTCAAATTCTCATTCTGACAGCGATCCTTATCTTTGTTTACATTTGTATCAATCAATATTGGATTGCTACCTGTCTCATTTCCATTGTATCTATAGCTTTTGTAGTTGCAAATTCCATCAAGTTTGGCATGAGGAATGAACCAGTTTTACCGAGTGATTTAACTTGGTTAACCAAACCAATGACGCTTTTGAGCTTTATGGACAAAGCGCAAATATTTTACATCTTTTTATTGGTGATCTTCCTGGTTTGTCTACTGATTGTCGGGAAAAAGTACCTCTTTAAAGGAAGAATTATTTCTTCATGGAAAATACAAATCGGAGCTATTGCAGTGATGCTCTTATGTTTTAAGAGTGTCAATGGGATATTCAGTGATAAAGAAAACGGGAAGATCAAGGCTAATGTACCAATTATAAGTACCCTGAACAATTACCAGGATATTAATTGGCTAGGGAATACGACCAATGCTCGTTATAAAGGATTGTCTTATGTTTGGATGAATCAATTGACGACGGAGGTTGTTCCAAAACCGGATGGTTATTCCAAAGAACGTCTTGAGAAAATAGCTCAAAAATATACCAACTTGTCGAATGAGATCAATAAGGAGAGAAGTAACTACTTAAACGATCAAACGGTCATTTATATTCTGAGTGAAAGTTTTTCTGATCCTAGAAAGGTCGAGGGAGTAGAGCTTACGCAAAATCCGATTCCAAATATTGAGAATATCATGAAGACCCACACGAGTGGGCAAATGCAATCGGATGGATATGGTGGCGGAACTGCAAATATGGAGTTCCAGACTCTTACAGGTTTACCATTCTATAATTTATCACAAACTGTATCTGTCTTGTATACGGAAGTTCTTCCTAAGATCCATGATGTGCCGTCTATTAGTAATGCATACTCAAAACAGAATAAGATTGCTGTTCACTTGGCAGGTAAATCGAATTATTCTCGGGATATCGTGTATTCGAGATTGGATTTCAAAGATTTTATTACGACGGATACAAAGGGAATCAAGTACAGAAAAGAAGGAATTAGTCCGAGTGATGAATCCACCTATAATATTGTGTTGGATAACTTAAACGACAAAACCGGACAATTCTTTTCTGTGATGACCATGCAAAATCATACCCCATGGTTAGAAGCAAACCCAGAAACCTTGGATGCCAAAGGTAAAGGTTTTAGTGATGAAGAAAATTCAAAACTGACTTTCTACAGTCGTTTACTTTCACAAACTGACACCGCCACCCAATCCTTCCTGGAAAGTCTTTCTAAAATAGATAAGAAGATTACAGTGGTATTCTATGGGGATCACTTGCCAGGTCTTTATCCTGAGTCCGCCTTTAAGAATAATCCGGAGAGTCAGTATCAGACAGACTACTTCATTTGGAGTAATTTTGATGCACCGAAATTGAACTATCCTTTGGTCAATTCAAGTGATTTCTCTGCTATGGTCTTTGAACAGACCAATTCAAAAGTTTCGCCTTACTATGCTTTGTTGACTGAAGTATTGAAAAAAGCAAGTGTCGATAAAAAGGCCTTGGAAGGAGAAGCACAAGAAATTGCAGAGGATTTGAAAATGGTTGAATACGACTTGATTAGTGGAAAAGGTTACCTTTCTAAAGACTTCTTTAAAGTTCCAACTGATAAATCCAATTAAAAGGAGAGCTAGCAGGTAAAAATCTTTGTGATTTTGGCTGTCTGGCTCCCTTTTTTTTGTTTTTTATGCTAAACTATTAGATGGGGGTACGCTCATGATTAAGATATTTGGAAAGGTCCATTATCATTGGCAACCGGACTTATCTATTCTTGTGACTTATTGGTCCATTGCAGTGATTCCGGTCTTTATTGGACTGGCCTTGATGTATGAGAGCTCTAGTGTGCCAACGCTAGTTTTGTTTTCGTTCTTTTTATTTATGGTCTTGCTCGCGATTGGGGTCCATCGTTACTTCACGATCTATGAGGATGGGATATTGCGGATTATTACAGCTAATCCTTTTACTCCAATCAAGGTCAAGATTGACTCGATCGAAAAGGTCGAAGTAAATAAGAAATCGATCAAGCTCATTTTTAATGATGGTTCGCGCAGTCGGACATTCTGTATGCGTAAATGGCCGAAAAAATACTTTATCAATGCGCTTGCCTTAAATCCTTATTTTAAGGGAGAAGTAATCCTGACGGACAATTTCATCCATGTGGATTACTACGAGATGTATTATGCAAACAAATAAAAAGCCCTCTTAATCTTTTAAGAGAGCATGAGTGGGGCATTCTTTGATAGCCTCGAGAACATCGTTTGTGACAGGAACTTCCTTTTCAAGGAGGTCGTCCTCTTCAGAAGCGAATTTAACGATGCCATTGTCATGGTAATCATATAATTCAGAATAGGTCTGACAGAGACCGCAAGCGATGCAACGATCTGGAATTAACGTAACTTTCATACTTCTATTGTAATGATTTTTACGAGAAAAAACAAGGAGGAAGTCATGGCAAAAGAACCATGGGAAGAAGATATTTACGATGATGGAGAAGAAACATTGAAAAGAACGAGTAAGTTAAATGGAATGAAGGCAGATCGTCTATTGACAATTTTAGCCATTATTTTCTTTGTAGTAGTAGTAGCGATGGTCTGCTTGTTGATTTTCCTTTCAACAGGTGGCAGCAATAAATCAAAACAAATGTCTGGTTTCTACAATGGAGAGACTAAGGTTGAACAGAAATCATCAGCCCCTGCAGCACAAACTGACCAAGCGGCTAAAGACGATAGTTCAAAAGATGAGAACTCTGAAGAAGGTACGATCACTGTTCAAGCAGGTGAAGGGGAAGCAGCGATCGCTGCGCGTGCTGGTATTTCCATTGCCCAATTGGAACAATTAAATCCATCTCACATGTCTACAGGATCATGGTATGCCAATCCTGGTGATGTCGTTAAGATTCAGTAGGAGTTGAGGACAGTATGAAACAAATTCAAATTGCCATTGATGGACCGGCTTCCAGTGGAAAATCCACGGTTGCAAAGATCATTGCCAAGGATCTAGACTATACGTATCTAGACACAGGAGCTATGTACCGTGCAGCGACTTACCTAGCTTTGCAAAATAATCTGACAGCTGAACAGGTTGATGACCTCTTAGCCCTTTTAGATCAGTATCCAATTAGTTTCGGTCGTTCAGAAGAAGGAGAGCAGCTTGTCTTTGTAGCGGACGTGGATATTACTCACCCGATTCGCGATAACCAAGTGACCAACAATGTTTCATGGGTTGCAGCACTTGCGCCGATCCGTGAAAAACTTGTCACTCTACAGCAAGAAATTGCAGCAGAGGGGGGCATCGTTATGGATGGACGCGATATTGGGACCGTCGTCCTTCCACATGCAGAGTTGAAGATCTTTTTGGTCGCTTCTGTTGAGGAGCGGGCAGAACGTCGTTATAAGGAAAATGTTGAAAAGGGCATCACAGCGGATCTTGAATTGTTGAAAAAAGAAATCGCTGAGCGGGACTATAAGGACAGCCACCGTACCGTTTCTCCTTTGAAACCTGCAGCTGATGCCATTCATTTTGACACAACGGGTGTTGGAATTGCAGACGTTGTTGCCTTTATTGAAGAAAAAGCAAAAAAACTTCTTGACAAAGAATAAAAAACTTGATATCATATAAAAGTTGAGAAAAGCAGAAGTGAGAACTTCTCGCCTTGTGACGCAAGTTGCCTGGCCCCTACGGATCAAGTTTCAGTAATGAAATACATCATGTAGTTCGGGCCTGTTTTGCACAGGTCCGTTCTTTGTTTTTCTCGAATAATAAAAAAGAGGTGAAAACCATAGCAAAGCAAGACTTATTCATCAATGATGAAATTCGTGTACGTGAAGTTCGCTTAATCGGTCTTGAAGGTGAGCAATTGGGTATCAAACCACTTAGCGAAGCGCAAGCACTTGCGGACGACGCTAATGTTGACTTGGTTCTCATTCAACCTCAAGCTAAACCTCCTGTTGCGAAAATTATGGACTACGGTAAGTTCAAATTTGAGTACCAGAAGAAGCAAAAAGAACAACGCAAAAAACAAAGCGTTGTGACCGTGAAAGAAGTTCGTTTGAGCCCAGTGATTGACAAGGGTGATTTCGATACAAAACTTCGCAATGCTCGCAAATTCCTTGAAAAAGGAAATAAAGTGAAGGTATCCATTCGCTTTAAGGGTCGTATGATTACCCACAAAGAGATTGGTGCTAAAGTTTTAGCCGACTTCGCTGAAGCGACACAAGATGTGGCGATCATCGAACAACGAGCTAAGATGGATGGACGTCAAATGTTCATGCAATTGGCGCCAGCAACTGACAAGAAATAATCTGTCAGAAAGTTAAAAAAAGGAGAAAATATCATGCCAAAACAAAAAACACACCGCGCATCAGCTAAACGTTTCAAACGTACAGGTTCTGGTGGACTTAAACGTTTCCGTGCTTACACTTCTCACCGTTTCCACGGAAAAACTAAGAAACAACGTCGTCATCTTCGTAAAGCATCTATGGTGCATTCAGGAGATTTCAAACGTATCAAAGCAATGCTTACTCGCTTGAAATAATCGCGTATTCGTAAGTAAAGAATTCTAGGAAATATTGGAGGAAATATAAATGGCACGTGTTAAAGGTGGCGTTGTATCACGCAAACGTCGTAAACGTATTCTTAAATTAGCTAAAGGTTACTATGGAGCTAAACATATCTTGTTCCGTACTGCAAAAGAACAAGTAATGAACTCTTACTACTATGCATACCGTGACCGTCGTCAAAAGAAACGTGACTTCCGTAAATTGTGGATCACACGTATCAATGCGGCAGCTCGTTTGAACGGACTTTCATACTCACAATTGATGCATGGTTTGAAATTGGCTGAGATCGAAGTTAACCGTAAAATGCTTGCTGACTTGGCTGTTAACGATGCAGCGGCTTTCACAGCTCTTGCAGATGCAGCTAAAGCAAAACTTGGTAAATAATGTTTATAATAGGCTGGGCAAAAGTTGTCCAGCCTTTGATGTATGATAGAAATAACTGTATGACGCAGTGGTTGATTGGTATCTTTATTCGCTTTTTAAGCTCTAAAGATGACCTAATCAACTGTGCGGGGGTGGGAAAACGAACTCTTTTTTACTAGTCAGAGTTCTTTCCCACTCCCTTTTTTTCTTGCTGATTTCATGCTATAATGAAAATAATCGTAACTGATATGAGGAGAGATGGAGGATACAAAGGTGACACACAATCGACTAGCATGGGATGAATATTTTGCAGCACAGGCCTTACTGATTTCGAATCGTGCGACCTGTAATCGAGCTAAGGTTGGGGCTGTACTGGTAAAGGATAATAAGGTCATTGCAACAGGGTATAATGGATCCGTTTCTGGGACAGATCATTGTCTAGAGGATGGCTGTCTTATGGTCGAGGGACATTGTGTCCGGACGATTCATGCGGAAGTCAATGCGATTTTGCAAGGAGCTGAACGTGGAATTCCAAAAGGCTTTACAGCTTATGTAACGCATTTTCCTTGCCTCAACTGTACCAAGCAATTGCTTCAAGTTGGCTGTAAGCGGGTGGTATACATCCATCAATACCGCATCGATGAATATGCCGAATACCTCTACCGTGAAAAAGAGGTAGAACTGGTCCATCTCCCATTGGAAGTGGTTAAAGAAGCTATTGCAGAGGCAGACTTCATTTAAAAAAATCCTGTCTAAAACTTGATATAGATCTAATAGAAAGTTTGTTTTTGAGATCACGCTTGGCTGATTCGTCTAGAGGAATGAGAGTGTGATGATACATAAAATTTGCTATCTAATTTTCTTATTCGCCCAGGGACCTGGGGTTGTTGTTATATGAAAGGTAGGAAACCGTGATGACAGACCAAGAGAAACATTTTGAAGAAAATAAGGAACCTAGTAAGAGAAGTGAAGATTATCCCAATTCTGTATTTGTTCAGAATCCTCCAAAAGAAAATAGCTTACATTCTATTCTTCTTTCAGTGGCCTTTTACTTATCCATTATCTATCTTGTATTGTTTGTCTCTTTATTTGCACTTTGGGGTTATGGATGGGGATTTGTCGTTTTGATTTTCCTTGGTCCAAACTTATTAAGTCTTGCGATTGGGGCCTTTCTAATTCGACTAGGGATGAAGAAGGGGAATAAAAGCCTTCTTTATGCGAGTATTGGACTCTATCTGCTGTCAATCATCTTGGCTTTTGATCCAGACTGGGAAATATTTCGAATTGCTCCCTTATGTTTAGGTGTTCTGGATTTAATCGGAACACTCCTGGTTAAAGAAGAGAAAAGCTATTAATGAAAAAGGTAGGTATTGACAACTTTACTCAATAAAAAGTATTCAGGTCGATTAAAGCTATAGAAAAAAACAAATCTTCTAGTCGATTTTTTAGTGCTATTCTTTGAAAGAATGAGGAAGAACTTTAGGAGAAAGTTATGACAGAACAACAAAATTTTGAAACAAACCAAGAAAAAGAGGGAATGACTGAAAAATATGTTCAGCCACCAATTGTTGAGCAAGATCAACAAAAACCTGTCCCAACTTCAGTTATTTTAAGCTTAGCATTTTACTTAGCCCTCGGCTATCTTAGTATACTTCTATGTATTACAGTTGCATTGGGAGGATGGGGAATTCTACTACTAGCTTTCCTATGGCGTCATATCCTCTGTTTTATCATTGCGACCGTCTTGCTTTGGAATGGGAAAAGGATGCGCAATAAGACAACTCTTTACATCGCTTCAGGACTTTATTTCGTTTCAATGATTGCAGCGTATGATCCTGAGTGGTCTCTCTTTTTCTTTTCATCCCTTATAATGACAATATTGGTTTTTTTAGAAACTGTAACGTTTGAAAATGGAGAGTGATGATAGAAGGTAGGACGATAAATCCGATCTTTTTTATATAGCAAGAAAACACTGAGGAAGTGGTTACAAATTGTGGTATAATGAGAGTGAATAAATAGTTTAATACAATACTATGAAAGTAGAGGTAATATATGTCTAGAAAAACATGGTATCAGGGCCTAATTTATTTAGTAGTGTTTCTTTATATTTCGACTGTTTGGATAGCAGGTAGTGAAAATGGATCGGGTTCTTTAGAGCCGCTCTCTCTTCTATTTGACATACCTAAGTATGGGTTTATCTGCTGGTTTTTATGGAAAATTCAGGAGAGAAAACTAAATGTTGAAGGATTGGTAGGGCTTGCGATTTTATCATTTAGTCAATTTATCCATTCTCTCCTATTGTTTTACCTTAGTCAAAGCAAGTCAATTATTCTAGCAAGTTTATTTGGTATTTGTTTCCTGTCAACTTCTATGCTATTAAGGAAGGTGGAGCTGAAACCGCTCTTGGTTTCGTGGAAGAGTAGACGTAGTTGGCAAACAGGGACTTGTTTTCTTGGCCTAGCATTAGCAACTTTTGAACTGTCTACTAATAGTCTATATTTTGCAGTTCCTTCTTATGTAATCATCCAGTATTTTCTTGCCTTTGCCTTTAATGTTGCTGTCGTTTTACTTTTTCTGCTCCTAATGACAAAAGAGGATTTAAGATCCTTAAAATTATATTCGACGATCTTATTGCTGCTGTGCTCGGTTAAAATAATTGGTTATTTGGTGCAACCTTATGATTTATCGTCTGTAGTAATATTTTATCTTGTTTTATCTATTTACCAAGTATGTCGTGTTAACGGTGTTTTTGATAAATATGCTATAGAAGGACTAGCTGAGAATGGATCGGAGGAAGTCAGTGAAACTTCTGAAATTAAACGATTGAAATCAGATGATACAGGGGATGAAGTGATAACAGAAAGTCCTGAGCAAAGTGAATGTCAAGCTGATTCGGACAACGATCCAAAAGGGCTCTCGCTAAATTCCCCTTGGCTATGGACATCCTTGGCTATAGCTGTGTTAAGCCTTAGTTTTCTTTTTCTTGCCCTAATGAGTGCAGGAAGCTATGCGATCCTATATCTAGCTTTTACGTTTCTTTTCCATGGCCTTTATCTTATTGCGACGATTTTACTTTGGTTAGGAATGAAGCGGGGGAGAACTGGATTTTTAAGCGCAGCGATGGTATTTTTTGGGCTTTCCGTTTTTGGATCTCGTAGTCCTGTATCGATTCTGTTAGTAATCCTTATCTGGATTGGTTCCAGGGGGAGTGAGGAAGAAAGTGCAAGTTAAAAGATATAGTTTAAAACTATATCTTTTTCTTTATAGAAACAAAGAAGTTATATGGGAAATTATGGTATAATGAAGTGTTATATGGTCCCGATAAGGTGGTAGAAATCTTCTATCAGTACTTTGTAACTCTATAACAATATTTTTTTAAGGGGGGACATTTTTATGTCAGAACGTAAACTTTTCACGTCTGAATCAGTATCTGAGGGGCATCCAGATAAGATTGCAGACCAAATTTCAGATGCTATTTTAGATGCTATTTTAGAGCAAGATCCAGAAGCTCACGTGGCTGCCGAAACAGCTGTTTATACTGGTTCCGTGCATGTCTTTGGTGAGATTTCAACGACTGCTTATGTGGATATTAACCGTGTGGTTCGTGATACGATTGCAGAGATTGGGTATACCAATACAGAATATGGATTCTCTGCTGAGACGGTAGGAGTACACCCATCTTTGGTGGAACAATCTCCTGATATTGCCCAAGGGGTTAATGAAGCCTTGGAAGTTCGTGGAAATGCGGACCAAGATCCACTTGACTTGATCGGAGCAGGAGACCAAGGTCTCATGTTTGGTTTTGCGGTGGATGAAACAGAAGAACTCATGCCATTGCCAATTTCACTCAGCCACAAGTTGGTTCGTCGATTGGCAGAGCTTCGTAAGTCTGGGGAAATTAGCTATCTTCGTCCAGATGCGAAATCTCAAGTTACGGTTGAGTATGATGAAAATGACCAGCCAGTGCGCGTGGATACGGTTGTTATTTCAACTCAACACGATCCAGATGTTAGCAATGAACAAATCCACGAAGATGTGATTAACAAGGTTATCAAAGAAGTGATTCCAGCTTCTTATCTAGATGCTGAGACTAAATTCTTCATCAACCCAACAGGTCGCTTTGTTATTGGTGGGCCTCAAGGAGACTCAGGTTTGACAGGTCGTAAGATCATCGTGGATACTTATGGTGGATACTCCCGTCACGGTGGTGGTGCCTTCTCTGGTAAGGATGCCACTAAGGTGGACCGTTCAGCTTCTTATGCAGCTCGTTACATTGCTAAAAACATTGTGGCGGCAGGTCTTGCTAAGAAAGCAGAAGTGCAATTGGCTTATGCAATTGGGGTGGCTCATCCAGTATCTGTTCGGATCGATACTTTCGGTACAAGTACTGTTGCTGAGAGCAAATTAGAAGCAGCAGCGCGTGAGATCTTTGATCTTCGTCCTGCAGGAATCATCCAAATGTTGGATTTGAAACGTCCAATCTACCGTCAAACAGCGGCTTATGGCCATATGGGACGGACGGATATCGACCTTCCATGGGAACGTTTGGACAAGGTAGAAGCCTTGAAAGAAGCTGTAAAATAATTAGTTGAAATGGAAAAGTTGGGGTCAAGTTGATCCTAGCTTTTTTTCGTTTTGAAAATTCCTACAGATGGAAAAATAGGTCGATCTGTGGTATAATAGATGCAGTATTTTGAATACGTTGTCCCTTTTATTTCCGTTACAAAAAACGATAGTAAAAGGAAAAAGACTTGAAAGAGCTAATAATTATTAAGATGAAAAAAATTGTAATAAATGGTGGTCGCCCTCTAAAAGGAGAGGTGACCATTAGTGGTGCAAAAAATAGTGTAGTAGCCCTGATTCCGGCGACCATTCTGGCAGATGATATCGTGACCCTTGATGGGGTACCGGATATCTCCGACGTGGCGAGTCTGATTGAAATCATGACCATCATGGGGGCTAAGATCGAGCGCAAAGAAGACAGTTTGGTCATTGATCCACGTGGGGTGAAGAATATGCCCATGCCATTTGGAAAGATCAACAGTCTGCGAGCTTCCTATTATTTCTATGGCAGCTTACTAGGACGCTATGGTCAAGCAACGGTTGGGCTTCCTGGTGGATGTGACCTTGGACCACGTCCGATTGATTTGCATTTGAAGGCCTTTGAAGCGATGGGAGCCGCTATGACCATGGATGGCTCTAGTATGAAACTTGCGACTGATGGCAAGCCTCTTCAAGGAGCAAACATCTACATGGATACTGTTAGTGTCGGTGCAACGATCAATACGATTTTGGCAGCAGTCAAGGCTGAAGGCCGGACAGTGATCGAAAATGCTGCGCGAGAACCTGAGATTATCGATGTGGTGACCTTGCTCAACAACATGGGAGCCCATATTCGGGGAGCGGGTACAGATATTATTATCATTGATGGTGTTCCACAATTGCATGGAACGAGACATCAGGTGATTCCGGATCGCATCGAAGCAGGAACCTATATTGCCCTTGCAGCTGCTATTGGGGAAGGTATCCAGATCAATAATGTCCTGTACGAGCATTTAGAGAGCTATATTGCCAAGTTAGAGGAAATGGGTGTGCGTATGACCATTTCCGAAGATAGCATCTTTGTAGAAAAGCAAACAGGCCTGAAGGCCATCCAGATCAAAACGTCTCCTTATCCTGGTTTTGCGACTGATTTGCAACAACCGATCACACCTTTGCTCTTAACGGCTGCAGGACGTGGACAAATCGTTGATACGATTTATGAAAAACGGGTCAACCATGTACCAGAATTGGCTAAAATGGGAGCCACTATTTCGACCTTGAATGACCACATTATCTATGAAGGGCCAAATCAATTGACAGGATCCAGTGTGAAAGCGACGGATCTTCGAGCTGGTGCGGCTTTGGTGATTGCAGGTCTCATGGCTTCTGGAACAACAGAAATTACAAATGTGGAATACATCCTTCGCGGGTATTCAGATATTATTCATAAATTGACCCAACTTGGAGCAGACATCCAGTTGATAGAGGAATAGTGACAGAACTTGGGATCTGATAGTGGTGGCTGGATACACGAACAATGGAGTTTGAAATGAATATTTGGACGCACTTAGCTGCCTATTCACTAATTGAAACACAAAGGTTGTATTTACGACCTTTTCTCTTTGAGGATGCGGAAGATTTTTATAAGATTGCTTCGAATCCTGATAACCTGCAATTTATCTTTCCTGCACAAGCTGATCTTGCTGAAACTAAATATGTACTAGCCAACTATTTCATGAAAAATCCCTTAGGGGTTTGGGCGATCTGTGATAAGGAAACTAATCAGATGATCGGCTCCATCAAGTTTGAAAAGTTGGATGAAATTAAGGGTGAGGCTGAATTAGGCTACTTTTTACGCAAGGATTTTTGGGGAAAGGGTCTGATGACAGAAGCGGTCAAAGAGTTGGTTTATCTATCATTTGAGAAATTTCAACTGAAGGAGCTTAAGATTGTCACCCATGTTGAAAATGCCGGGAGTCAAAAGGTCGCTTTAAAGGCTGGCTTTCGTCTCTTTCGTCAATTCAAAGGGAGTGACCGCTATACGCGTAAAATGCGCGATTATTATGATTTCCGCCTAGGTAGAGGGGACTTCTATGAGTAAACACCAAGAGATTTTAGACTATCTCGAAAAATTGCCGATTGGAAAACGGGTCAGTGTCCGCAGTATTTCCAACTTTTTGAATGTCAGTGATGGGACGGCTTATCGGGCCATTAAAGAAGCTGAAAATCAAGGAATTGTAGAAACGCGTCCTAGAAGCGGGACCATCCGTGTCAAATCGAAAAAAGCTGTACTAGAGCACTTGACTTATCGGGAAATTTTAGAAATCACTGGCTCTGAAATATTAGCAGGTGAGGAAGGTCTCGAAAAAGAATTTAATAAATTTTACATCGGTGCCATGACGGAAAAGCACGTCCTAGACTATGTGTCTGAAGGAGGCCTTTTGATCGTGGGAGACCGCACTAGCATCCAACGATTGGCTCTTAAGCATGACAATGCGGTCTTAGTGACAGGTGGCTTTGAGGTCAGTGAGGATGTGATTGATCTGGCTAATCAGGTGAAAATCCCAGTCATACGAACTTCACACGATACCTATACCGTCGCGACTATGATCAATAAGGCCTTGTCTAACATGCAGATCAAGACGGATATCTTGACAGTCGAGCAGGTCTATCGGCCCTTCCATGAGTACGGCTATCTTTCTGAGACGGATACGGTCCGGGATTATTTAGATTTGGTTCGAAAGAATCGCTTTAGTCGTTTTCCGGTTGTCAATCAGCACCAGATGGTGGTGGGGGTCGTGACCATGAGAGATGCTGGAGATAAGGCGCCTCAGACGACCCTTGATAAGGTGATGTCACGGACCATTTTTACCACTAATTTGTCCACCAGCATTGCGACGATTAGCCAACGGATGATCGCTGAAGATTATGAAATGATTCCTGTTGTTCGTACTAACCAGACCTTGCTGGGTGTTATTACGCGTCGGGATGTCATGGATCGGATTAGCAAGGTGCAGTTTTCGAGCTTACCAACCTTTAGTGAGCAGATTGGTCAAAAGATTCAAACAGAGAACGACCATTACCAATTCACAGTGGAGCCAAGTATGCTGGAGAAAAGCGGTGTTTTGGCCAATGGGGTCATGATCGAAGTGCTGATGAAGGTTATTCGCAAGATGATGCAACACAGTGGGCGTAGCTTGATTGTCGAACAGTTGATCATCAATTTTTTACAGGCTGTGCAGGTGGATGATGTGATCCGCATTGAACCCCAACTTGTTCGGCGAACTAGACGTTCGGCCTTGGTTGATTTTAGCTTGTATTTAGATCTGCAGCTAGTCGCGAAAGCAACCATTACGATTAAGATTAATTAAACAAAAGAAATGAGGAGACAATGATTACATTAAAATCACAACGTGAAATTGAAGCCATGGATCGTG
This sequence comes from uncultured Streptococcus sp., assembly GCA_934215455.1. GTDB lineage: Bacteria > Bacillota > Bacilli > Lactobacillales > Streptococcaceae > Streptococcus. The sequence continues at coordinate 1,731 of CAKPZX010000009.1, read as the reverse complement.
CAGGAGATTTCCTTGCCAGCATCCATATTGGATTACGTGACTTGATCAAGCCAGGGCTTGACCTATGGGAAGTTGAGGAATATGTCCGTCGTCGCTGTAAAGAAGCCAATGTCTTGCCACTTCAAATCGGTGTAGAAGGTAGTCTCATGGATTATCCTTATGCGACTTGCTGTGGTTTGAATGACGAAGTAGCCCATGCTTTTCCACGTCATGTCATTCTCAAAGATGGGGATCTCCTCAAGGTAGACATGGTCTTGTCAGAACCGCTTGATAAGTCTGTTTTGGATGTATCGAAATTAGATTTTGATAATGTAGCCCAAGTGAAGAAATACACGGAGTCTTATAGTGGTGGCTTGGCGGACTCTTGCTGGGCTTATGCGGTTGGAAATGTTTCGCAAGAAGTCAAAGATTTGATGGACGTGACCAAAGAATGTCTCTATAAGGGAATTGAGAAAGCGGTCGTTGGCAATCGCTTGGGAGATATTGGTGCAGCGATTCAAGAGTATGCGGAAAGCAAAGGCTATGGCGTGGTGCGTGATTTGGTCGGACACGGTGTCGGGCCTACCATGCATGAAGAACCTATGGTCCCACATTATGGTCGTGCTGGACGCGGTCTTCGCTTACGTGAAGGGATGGTCTTGACGATTGAGCCAATGATTAATACCGGTACTTGGGAGATTGATACAGATATGGAAACTGGTTGGGCCCATAAGACCCTCGACGGTGGCCTTTCTTGTCAATACGAGCATCAATTTGTGATTACAAAAGATGGTCCAGTGATCTTGACTAGTCAAGGTGAAGAAGGAACATACTAAAAAATAGAGAGGAAAGAATGGAGCTGAAGGCAAGTGTCTGGTTTCGCTCTTTGCTCTTTTTTAGTAAAATGGGGAGGTGACGAATGAAAAAAGCCATAAAAAAAGTGCTGGATCAACCGTTTATAAAAGGCTTCGTGCGATTTTATCAGAGTGCAGAGTCTGATATCACTAGCATTGCGGTTGCCTATTATCTGTTGATCTCCATTTTCCCTTTGATGCTGATTGCAGCCAATATTCTGCCTTACTTTCATATTCGTCCTACTCAGATTCTTTTGAGCTTACAAAAAGTCTTGCCAGCCTCCTTATATCGAATAGTGGCACAGATGATTTCGAGTGTCTTGACCAAACCCTCGACAGGCTTACTGAGTTTTTCGATTGTTTCCGCTTTGTGGATCTTCTCTCAGAGCATTGCCTACCTCCAAAGGGCCTATAACAAGAGTTATGGGGTGGAAAAGGAGCGTGGCATTATCTGGGGACGACTCTTTAGCTTTCTGATTAGTTTTGCCTTGCAGGGCTTGTTTGGACTTTCGCTCATTCTTTCCATGTTTGGGAAAATGATCGTTCGCTATCTTTATCGGACCTTTTCATTTGATCGGACGATTTATGTGCGCTTACTGAATTTGACAGAGCCGACCATCTATCTCTTGCTTTTTGTCAGTCTGGTCTTGCTCTATTACACCCTTCCAAATGTCAAAATTCCAAAATTTAGATATGTTCTTCCAGGAGCGACCTTCGTTGTTGCTGTCCTGTATGCGATCTTGAATATCTTTTGGAAATATGTGGATCGTTATGTGAGTCATTTCTTAGATGCTCGTTTCTTCGGTTCGGTCGTCCTAGCGGTCATCATGTTCTGGTTCGTCTTGGTGGCAAAAATCATGATTATTGGTTGTATTTTAAACGCCAGTATCCAATTTGC
>CAKPZX010000008.1 GCA_934215455.1 uncultured Streptococcus sp. | reverse complement strand
GAGCCCACTCAACCACTGCGTCTTGCTCGACAATCCAAAAATAATTGAGAGGCTAGGACTTTTGTCCCAGCCTCTTTATTATTTCAGAGCTAGTTTGCTTTCTTTTAAGGAATTACTTGGAGGGAATAAAAGAAAAACAGAGGTGGAAGAAATTATTTTTCTTCCACCTCTGTTTTTTGTCCTTGAATGGCTTTTTTGAGCCACCAAAGTGAGCCGGCTAGGATCAGGGCAGCAAGCCAAAAAATCCAAGCCTTAATAGTGGTTAGAAAAAAGTAGAGAGCGATAGCATCGACCAATAAAAGTGGGATGAGAATCTGTTTTCTTATTTTCATAAGAATATTGTATCATAAATCCTAGAGGAAACAAATAAAATCAAGCCTTTCTAGGTGTTTTGTAGGATCTGAAAAGGTCCGATAGGGTTAGTTAGTGAATTTTCTTTCAGGAGTGCATCTTGGTCCCATTTGTGGTAAAATAGTAAAGATATGAGTAAAGAATTTCATCATGTAACGGTTTTGCTTCATGAAACGATCGATATGCTGGATGTTAAGCCAGATGGGATCTATGTAGACGCCACATTGGGTGGGGCAGGCCACAGCGAATATTTGTTAACAAAATTAAATGAATCGGGCCATCTTTATGCCTTTGACCAAGATCAGCATGCGATTGAGAATGCTAAGATTCGATTGGCACCTTTCATTGAGAAAGGCATGGTGACCTTCATTAAGGATAACTTTCGTCATTTGAAGGAACGTCTAAACGAATTGGGTGTGACTGAAATTGATGGAATCTGTTATGACCTAGGTGTCTCTAGTCCTCAGTTAGATGAACGGGAACGCGGATTTTCTTATAAGAAAGATGCGCCTCTGGACATGCGGATGAATCAAGAAGCTTCCTTGACAGCCTATGAGGTCGTTAATAGCTACGATTACCATGATCTAGTCCGTATTTTTTTTAAATATGGAGAGGACAAATTTTCCAAGCAAATTGCGCGGAAAATTGAGCAAGCACGAGCAATTAAACCGATTGAAACGACGACTGAATTAGCAGAGATTATTAAATCTGCTAAACCAGCTAAGGAGCTTAAGAAAAAGGGCCATCCTGCTAAACAGATTTTCCAAGCCATTCGTATCGAAGTCAATGATGAACTGGGAGCTGCAGATGAATCGATTCAGCAAGCCATGGATTTGTTGGCCCTCGATGGTCGTATTTCTGTGATTACCTTTCATTCGTTAGAGGATCGATTGACCAAACAATTGTTTAAAGAAGCTTCGACGGTTGAGGTTCCAAAGGGACTTCCCTTTATTCCAGATGATTTGAAACCAAAGATGGAGTTGGTCAACCGGAAACCTATTTTACCAAGTGAAGAAGAGCTTGAGGATAATAATCGATCCCATTCAGCAAAACTACGGGTTGCTCGAAAAATACACAAGTAAGAGGAATTGATATGGCAGCAAGAAATGAGAGAACAAGAACACAGGTACTGCAAGACCGCTTTCGCCGTTTCTCTAGAGTAGAAAAGGCTTTTTATGGGTCGATTGTCCTAACAGCTGTTATTTTAGCCATTAGTATCGTCTTTATGCAGACACGGATTTTACAAGTACAGAGTGAGTTGACTGATTTGAATACGGAACTAGAAGCCAAAAAGACGGAATTGGCAGATGTTCGTCAAGAGGTCAATGAATTAACACGTTATGACCGCTTATCACAGTTGGCTAGCTCCCAAGGAATGAAGCTGCAAAAAGAAAATCGAAAAACAGTGAGTGCAAGTAGTGATGAATAAATTTAAAAAATTTTTAATCAGGTATTCGATAAAGAAACGTCGCTTGCCGGATCAGAATCGAAAACAAGTTGGGAAAAATCTCAGTGTACTGGCGATTTTCCTCTTTTTTCTCTTTCTGATTAATTTTGCAATGATCATTGGGACTGACAAAAAATTTGGTGTGACCTTATCGGATCAAGCCAAAAAAGTCCATGAGCAGACGGTCATTGTTCCTGCAAAACGTGGAACGATCTACGACCGAAATGGAGCAGTAATTGCTGAAGATGCGACGACCTATAACGTTTATGCTGTTATTGATAAAAAGTACAAATCAGCAACTGGGAAAATCCTCTATGTAGAAGAGAGCCAATTTAAAAAAGTAGCGGAAATCTTTAAGCAGTACTTAGGGATGGATGAGGATTACGTCATTCAACAGTTGTCGCAAAAGAAATTGAAACAGGTTTCTTTTGGCTCGAACGGAAACGGCATAACTTATAGCAATATGACGGCCATCCGTGAGGCCATGGAAGCGGCGAAAATTGAAGGGGTTGCCTTTACAACTAGTCCAAATCGGAGCTACAAAAATGGAGTTTTTGCTTCTCAATTTATAGGTCAGGCCTCTCTTCAAGAAGATAAAGAGGGGAATAAAACCTTGAAGGGGCAATCAGGGATGGAGAAATCCCTCGATCGTATTCTCGCTGGTCAAAATGGGGTTATCACCTATGATAAAGACCGAAACGGCAATATCGTTCCTGGTTCAGATAAGGTTTCTGTCAAAACAGAAGATGGAAAAGATGTCTATACGACCATTTCAGCAGAATTACAAACCTACCTTGAGACACGAATGGATGTTTTCCAAGAAAAAGTAAAAGGAAAGTATGTTAGTGCGACTCTTGTGAGTGCAAAAACTGGAGAAATCCTGGCGACAACGCAACGTCCATCCTATAATGCGGATACCAAACAAGGGTTGGATCTGAAAAACTTGAAAACCTGGAATACCATCCTTTATCAAGATCAGTATGAGCCGGGTTCAACGATGAAGGTCATGTTATTAGCTTCGGCGATTGATCATGGAACCTTCCCAGCCTATAATGAGGTATACTACAATAACGAACTACAAGTAAAAGATGCGACGATCCGTGACTGGGATGTCAATATGGGCTTGGCAGAAGGTCGCTATATGAATATTGCCCAAGGTTTCGCCTATTCAAGTAACATTGGGATGACCAAGCTTGAACAGAAGATGGGCAATGCTGTCTGGATGGACTACCTAACCCGCTTTAAATTCGGTCTTCCGACCCGTTTTGGAATGGGAAATGAAGCTTACGGGGGTCTTCCAGGGGATAACTATGTCACTCAAGCCATGTCTTCTTTCGGTCAAGGGATTTCCGTCAGTCAAACCCAAATGTTACGGGCCTTTAGTGCCATCGCTAATGATGGACAAATGTTGGAGCCGAAGTTTATTAGTGCCATTTACGATAAAAAATCAGACACAGCCCGCAAATCAAAAAAAGAAGTTGTTGGAAAACCAGTTTCAGGATCAGCTGCGCAACAGACACGGAACTATATGATCACCGTCGGAACAGATCCAGAGTATGGAACCTTGTACAGTGATGGACCCATCATTCAGGTACCCGGTCAAAACGTTGCGGTGAAATCAGGGACTGCCGAAATTGCGACAGATCAAGGATACTTACATGGAGAAAATGATAATATCAACTCGGTTGTAGCCATGACACCTGCAGAAGATCCTGAATTTATTATGTATGTGACGGTCCAACAACCAGAAGTGAAATTCTCAGCCACTAGCTGGGAAGAGCTGGTCAATCCTATTTTGGAAGATGCAGTTGCTTTAAAAGACGAATTGCACTTAACATCAGAGGCACCAACTTTGGATGATGTGACTAAAGAAACGACTTACAAAATCCCTTCAGTGGAAACTCTCTCTAAAGAGTTGAATCTGAAGCAAAATCTAAGCCCAGGTGCTTATTCAGAGGAATTGCGTCGCAATTTGGTGCAACCAATTGTCCTAGGGACCGGTAAAAATATCCGCAAGATGTCTGTGGATGTGGACTCTAAAGTCAAAGCCAATCAGCAAGTATTGTTATTGACAGAAGACTTTGATGCGGTTCCAGATATGTATGGTTGGACTAAGGAAAATGCGGACATCTTTGGAGAATGGACTGGAATTGAGATTACCTATAAAGGTAGTGGAAAGAAAGTAACCAAACAAAGTGTCAAGATGAACACCTCACTCAATAAAACTAAAAAGATTACGTTAACATTAGGAGACTAAGATGTATATTGCTACGATCCTTGTATCGTTTCTATTAACAGTGGCTGCTATTCCAGCCTTTATTCGATTTTACCATCGTGCTCATATTTCCGGTCAACAAATGCACGAAGATGTAAAACAACACAAAGCGAAAGCTGGCACTCCGACAATGGGTGGAGTTGTATTTCTCATTACAGCCGTTCTAGTTAGTTTTGTCGTTACCGTATTGACTGGAAATTTCACGCGCCCTGTTCAACTGATTCTATTTATCTTGATTCTATATGGAATTGTTGGATTTTTGGATGACTTTTTAAAAGTTTTTCGTAAGATTAATGAAGGTCTCAATCCAAAACAAAAATTGGCCCTTCAACTTGTTGGTGGAATCATCTTCTATATTTTTTCTGAACGCCACGGTGCAGGAAGCCTTTTAAATGTCTTTGGTTATGATCTCTACTTGGGCCATTTCTACATTCTCTTTGCTTTATTTTGGTTGGTTGGTTTTTCAAACGCGGTCAATTTGACAGATGGGATTGATGGATTAGCTAGCATCTCCGTTGCCATTAGCCTGAGTGCCTATTCCTTTATTGCCTATATGCAAGGAAAATGGGATATTCTCTTTGTCACCTTGAGTATGATTGGGGCATTGCTAGGATTCTTTGTCTTCAACCACAAGCCGGCTAAAATCTTTATGGGAGATGTCGGTAGTCTAGCTCTTGGAGGGATGCTTGCAGCCTTGTCAATGGCTTTGCATGTCGAGTGGACGCTGCTCTTGATTGGTCTGGTCTATGTCATTGAAACAGGTTCAGTGATGCTACAAGTGACCTATTTCAAATGGACCAAGAAACGTTATGGAGAAGGACGTCGGATTTTCCGAATGACTCCTTTCCACCATCATTTAGAACTGGGTGGCCTTTCTGGTAATGGGCAAAACTGGTCAGAATGGAAAGTAGATGCCTTTATGTGGAGCATTGCCTTAGTGACAAGTGTCGTGACTCTAGTCCTTCTCTACCTATAAAACGACGGTGGGCTTGCCCATCGTTTTTTTGCTGACTCAGAGTGACTTCGCTGGTTAGGAAAAATGACTCATAAGAGAGGCAAGAAGACAGCTTTTCTGATATAATAATAGAGATCATGAAAGGAACTGAGAAAATGAAATTTACAGAGTTTAATTTTAAGCCCTATATTCAAGAGGCACTGAAAGAAATCAATTTTAGAGAAGCAACCGAAGTACAGGAAAAACTAATTCCGATTGTCCTAGCTGGAAATGATTTGGTAGGAGAGTCAAAGACAGGTTCTGGGAAGACCCATACTTTCCTCTTGCCGATTTTTCAAACCTTAAATGAAGACAGCCAACAAGTTGAAGCGGTCATCACGGCGCCTAGTCGGGAGTTGGCGACGCAAATTTACCAAGCTGCTCGTCAAATCGCTAGTCATTCTGAAAAAGAGATTCGAATTGTGAATTATGTTGGAGGAACGGATAAAAGCCGTCAGATTGAAAAACTGCAGGTCAAACAACCACATATCGTGATTGGAACTCCAGGCCGGATCTATGATCTGGTTGCATCGGGTGATCTGGCTATTCATAAGGCTCATACTTTTGTGGTAGATGAGGCAGATATGACGCTGGACATGGGATTCTTGTCTACTGTGGATAAGATTGCTTCAAGGCTTCCGCAACAACTGCAATTTTTAGTTTTTTCAGCCACCATTCCGCAAAAATTGCAGCCTTTCTTGAAAAAATATCTCTCAAACCCAGTCATGGAGCAAATTAAGACTAAGACGGTGATTTCAGATACCATCGATAATTGGCTGGTTTCGACTAAGGGTCGGGATAAAAATGAGCAAATTTACCAATTGACCAAGACCTTGCAACCTTATTTGGCCATGATTTTCGTCAATACCAAAACGAGAGCAGATGATCTCCATGCTTATCTAGTAGCCCAAGGATTGAAAGTGGCGAAGATTCACGGAGATATCCCACCACGTGAACGGAAACGGATCATGAATCAGGTTAAAAACCTTGATTTTGAGTATATTGTGGCCACCGATTTGGCGGCTCGTGGAATTGATATCGAAGGAGTGAGCCATGTCATCAACGATGCCATTCCTCAAGATCTTTCTTTCTTTGTCCACCGTGTAGGCCGGACAGGACGCAATGGTCTACCAGGTGTCGCTATTACTCTTTATCAACCGAGTGATGATTCAGATATCCGTGAACTAGAAAAAATGGGAATTCGTTTCGTACCAAAAGTGTTGAAAAATGGGGTTATTGAAGATACTTATGATCGGGACAGACGGGCCAATCGTGAGAAAAAGCAAGAGAAACTCGACATTGAAATGATTGGTCTGGTGAAGAAGAAAAAGAAAAAAATCAAACCAGGCTACAAGAAAAAAATCAAATGGGCAGTTGAAGAAAAGCGGAGAAAAGCTAAGCGAGCTGAAAACCGTGCGCGTGGTCGGGCGGAACGAAAGGCCAAACGCCAAACTTTCTAACCCCTTCTTTCAAATGTTCAGAAGAAAACATAGATTTTCTTTATGAACTCCATAAAGAAAAACTATTAGGAACTTGTCTAAAATTATGATAGACTAAATTTGAGTAGTCTATCATTTTTCTATTTCTGTAGCAATTTTTGGAATTCCGATAGTGAATGTGATAGAATGTTTATGTTCGAGAAAGGAAGTAACAAAAATGTTTACAACTAATCTTTTAACTGCCAACTGGTATGCTGACTTTTTAAAACACGTTCCAGATAGCAAGCTGTTTAGTTTGAGAGCCGTATTGGATGCATTTCCGGCTGTCATAGGAAAATTGCCTGTGACGATTTTATTAGCCCTAGGAGGCGCATTTTTTGGGATTATTTTTGCCATGATTTTTGCTCTGGTAAAAATTAATCGTGTACGAATTCTTTACCCGATTCAAGCTGTTTTTGTCAGTTTTTTACGGGGGACTCCTTTGTTGGTTCAGTTGATGTTGACCTATTATGGGATTCCTCTTATTTTAAAAGCGATCAATCAGTCTTATGGAACAGCTTTTAATATTAATGCCATTCCAGCTGAGTTATTTGCAATTGTTGCTCTTGCCTTTAATGAGGCAGCTTATGCGAGTGAAACCATACGGGCAGCCATTTTATCAGTGGATCCTGGTGAAATTGAGGCAGCGCGTAGTCTTGGGATGACCAACCGTCAAGTTTATCGACGGATTATTATTCCCAATGCAGCAGTCGTTGCAACTCCAACCTTAATCAACTCTCTCATTGGCTTAACCAAGGGGACCTCGCTAGCCTTTAGTGCCAGTGTGGTTGAAATTTTTGCCCAAGCACGGATTATTGGGGGGAGCGATTTGAAGTACTTTGAACGCTTTATCACGGTATCGATTGTTTACTGGATTGTGAATATTCTCATTGAAATACTAGGCCGTCACATTGAACGTCGACTGGATATTGAGACTCCCGTAGCAATTGATTTACCAGATCAGGAGGTCCGGATCTAATGATTTATATTTCAGAATTATCAAAGACATTTTCAGGTCAAAAGGTTTTAAATAATCTAAGTTTGGAAATTCAAAAAGGGGAAGTCGTGGCCCTAATCGGGTCTTCGGGAGCTGGTAAATCAACCTTCTTACGCAGTTTAAACTATTTGGAAGCACCAGATAGTGGTAGAATTAAGATTGATGATTTCGAAGTTGATTTTGAGCACATTACCCAAGATCAAATCTTAACCTTAAGAAGAAAATTGGCCATGGTGTTCCAACAGTTTAATTTGTTTGGTAGAAAAACAGCTCTTGAAAATGTGAAAGAAGGGCTCATTGTTGTGAAGGGTCTATCCGATCAAGAAGCAACGAAAATTGCTCGAGAAGAACTGGCAAAAGTCGGTTTATCGGATCGTGAAAATCACTATCCTCGTCACCTCTCAGGTGGACAAAAGCAACGGGTGGCTTTGGCCCGTGCCTTGGCCATGAAACCAGAGGTTCTTTTGCTGGATGAACCGACTTCGGCCTTGGATCCAGAATTGGTTGGAGAAGTTGAAAAATCCATTGCCAATGCGGCAAAATCAGGACAAACCATGGTACTGGTCAGCCATGATATGTCTTTTGTAGCGCAAGTAGCAGATAAGGTCTTATTTTTGGATAAAGGACGGATTATTGAATCTGGAACACCAGAGGAAATCATGCAACATCCAAAAGAAGAACGGACAAAAGAATTCTTTGCTAGTTACAAACGGACCTATGTTTGATATAATAGAGGAGAGGTAAGACTCAGCTGGCGATGCTAGCTGGGTTTGTTTTCTGAAAATGTAAAAATATTTGGAGTCGTGATGTTAAATAAATTATTGTCCTTATATTTACAAAGTTTAGTGACGACAACGATTTTAGTTGGGATCGCTTCTTGTATTTGGATTGGCTACCGTGCCCTTAAGAAGAAAGATAAAACAGCCAAGCAACGACAAGCCCATTTGTATGATATCCTCTTAATTGATATCATGACGATTCCTATTTTAACCTTTGCGGTCATAGGGATTTTGTTTATCTTTCAAGCACGATAATTGCAAAAAGACCGTGTTAGAATTATAATGGTTACAACAAAACAGAAAGAGGTTGAGTATGTTTGATACAGTGATTATTGGAGCGGGTCCTGCAGGGATGACTGCTGCCCTTTATGCAGCACGAAGCAATTTAAAAGTCGCATTGATTGAGAGAGGAATTCCAGGCGGTCAAATGAACAATACGTCTGACATTGAAAACTATCCTGGCTATGCGAATATTAGTGGCCCAGACTTGGCTGAAAAAATGTTTGAGCCTTTAGAAAATCTTGGTGTGGAACATTTGTTTGGACAGGTAGAGCGCATCGAAGACCACGGAGCAACCAAAAAGATTGTCACAGATGATGGGGAATTTGAAGCTAAAACCGTGGTGATTGCAACAGGGTCTAACCACCGTTCATTGAACGTCCCTGGTGAAGAAGAGCTGAATAGTAGAGGGGTTTCCTACTGTGCTGTTTGTGATGGAGCTTTCTTTAGAGACGAGGATCTCTTGGTCGTTGGTGGTGGCGATTCTGCGGTAGAAGAAGCTGTCTTTTTGACTCAGTTTGCAAAAACAGTGACCATTGCCCATCGTCGTGATCAGTTGCGTGCCCAAAAAGTTCTTCAAGATCGTGCCTTTGCCAATGATAAAATTCACTTTGCTTGGAATACAGTTGTTGAAGAAATTAAGGGTGAACAAAAAGTAACGTCTGTCCTTTTAAAAGATGTGAAGACAGGAGAGGTTAGAGAGCAAGCCTTCGGTGGTGTCTTTATCTATGTCGGTTTAGATCCTGTCAGTGATTTTGCGACAGAACTTGGTATTTTAGATGAAAATGGCTGGGTGGTCACGGATGATCATATGAGAACCACAGTTCCAGGTATTTTTGCAGTTGGCGATGTTCGTCAAAAAGATTTGCGTCAAGTGACGACAGCCGTCGGAGACGGTGCGATTGCTGGCCAAGAAGTTTATAAATATATCACAGAAAACTTTTAATCCAAAAAATCTGAGCTTCCTGTCTCAGATTTTTTTCATTCTTTCCTTTCAGTATTCAATAGGGCTGAAATGTGCTATAATGGTACTAATTTTATGGTAGGAATTCATAGAACAAATCTATAAAAAAGAGGTATACATATGTATCCAGATGACAGTTTAACCTTGCATACTGATTTATACCAAATCAACATGATGCAAGTCTATTTTGATCAAGGTATCCACAATAAACATGCCGTATTTGAAGTGTATTTTCGTCAACAGCCTTTTAAAAACGGCTACGCAGTATTTGCTGGCTTAGAGAGAATTGTGAAATACTTGGAAAACTTGCGCTTTTCTGAGAGCGATATTGCCTATTTAGAGTCACTTGGTTATCATGGGGCCTTCTTGGAATATCTCCGTGATCTCAAGTTGGAATTGACGGTACGCTCGGCTCAAGAAGGAGACTTGGTCTTTGCGAATGAACCAATTGTTCAGGTAGAAGGTCCTTTGGCTCAGTGTCAATTGGTGGAAACAGCTCTCTTGAATATCGTCAACTTTCAAACCTTGATAGCCACAAAAGCTGCTCGTATTCGTTCGGTCATTGAAGATGAGCCTTTGATGGAATTTGGAACCCGTCGTGCGCAAGAAATGGATGCTGCCATTTGGGGAACTCGTGCAGCAGTCATCGGAGGGGCCAATGGAACTAGTAATGTTCGTGCAGGAAAACTCTTTGGAATCCCAGTTTTAGGAACCCATGCCCATTCTCTTGTACAGGTATATGGAAATGACTACCAAGCCTTTAAGGCTTATGCGGAAACCCATAAAGATTGTGTCTTCCTCGTCGATACCTATGATACTCTTCGTATTGGGGTACCAGCAGCTATTCAGGTAGCACGTGAAATGGGAGATAAGATCAATTTCCTAGGCGTCCGGATTGACTCAGGAGATATTGCTTATATTTCTAAAAAGGTTCGCCAGCAATTAGATGAGGCTGGGTTTACAAATGCTAAAATCTACGCTTCTAATGACTTGGATGAAAATACCATCCTCAACTTAAAAATGCAAAAAGCAAAAATTGATGTTTGGGGTGTAGGAACCAAGTTAATTACAGCTTACGATCAACCAGCGCTTGGAGCGGTATACAAAATTGTCTCTGTTGAAAATGAAGCAGGAGAGATGATCAATACCATCAAGCTTTCCAATAATGCAGAGAAAGTTTCTACTCCAGGTAAAAAGCAAGTCTGGCGGATTACGAGCCGTGAAAAAGGTAAGTCAGAAGGGGACTACATCACTTATGATGGAGTAGATGTTTCACAACTGACAGAACTTAAAATGTTCCATCCGACTTATACCTACATCAATAAAACGGTCCGAAACTTTGAGGCGATTCCTCTTTTAGTGGATATTTTTAAAGAGGGTCAATTAGTTTATCAACTGCCAACATTATCAGAAATTCAAGAATATGCTCGTAAAAATTACGATCAATTATGGGATGAATACAAGCGCGTCCTCAATCCACAGCATTACCCAGTTGACTTGGCCAAAGATATTTGGCAGGATAAGATGGATTTGATCGAGGAAATGCGTAACAAGGCCAATGGAGAAGGAGAAGCAAAATGAGTTTGCAAGAAGAGATTATCCAACAATTGGGTGTCAAGCCAAGTATTGATCCTCAGGAAGAGATTCGCCGCTCGGTTGATTTCTTAAAAAGATATCTAAAAAAACATCCCTTCTTGAAAACATTTGTATTAGGGATCTCAGGAGGACAAGATTCAACGCTTGCTGGACGATTAGCTCAATTAGCCATGGAAGAGATGCGCGCAGAAACAGGAGATGCCTCCTATCAATTTATTGCCGTTCGTCTTCCTTATGGGGTACAGGCAGATGAAGCAGATGCACAAAAAGCATTGGCCTTTATCCAGCCGGATGTTAGCCTGGTTGTGAATATCAAGGAGTCTGCTGACGAAATGGTACGAGCAGTAGAAGCGACTGGAACAGAGGTTTCTGATTTTAACAAAGGCAATATTAAGGCTCGCAGTCGCATGATTGCTCAGTATGCTCTAGCTGGAGCACGTAGCGGAGCGGTGATTGGGACGGATCATGCTGCAGAAAATATTACTGGTTTCTTCACAAAATTTGGAGATGGTGGTGCAGATATTTTGCCTCTTTTCCGTTTGAATAAACGCCAAGGAAAACAATTGCTTAAGGCCTTAGGAGCCGATCCTGCTCTTTATGAGAAAATTCCAACAGCAGATTTGGAAGAAGAAAAACCAGGAATAGCAGATGAAGTAGCGCTGGGTGTCACCTATAATGAAATCGATGATTACCTAGAAGGCAAACAAGTGAGCCCAGAAGCTCAAGCCACTATTGAAAAATGGTGGTACAAAGGCCAACACAAACGCCACTTGCCAATCACGGTATTTGATCATTTTTGGGAGTAAAAAGGTCCAGTGGACCTTTTTAGCCCGAGTCTTAAAATAGGAGAACGAGGTAGAAATCGGTAATTCGCAGAGTTCGATTTCGTAGTCTCACCATACAATATTGTGAAAAGCATCAAAAAGAAGGGCGGTTTCATCCGTCCTTTTCTTCTAGATTAAAATAACCAACTTGCAAAGTTCAAGTTGCATGAAAAAATGAAGGGAGACAATCTATGAATCATCTTGGAAGTCTTGTCATAGAGACAGAGCATTTATACTTGAGGCCTTTCGTTTTGGAGGATGCACCAGCGATGTTTGAAAATTGGGCTTCGGATCCTGAAACCCTGAAATATGTCACCTGGGATGCCCATGCAACTTCTGAGAGAACCAGAGAATCGATCAAAAGATGGATCGAACAGTATCGTAAACCAGATACTTATAAATGGGCGCTCTGTTTGAAAACATTACCGGATCAGGTAATTGGAGATATTAGTGTGGTTTCTCAAGACCAGGAAAGTCAATCATGCGAGCTAGGTTATATCCTTGGCAAGAAATTCTGGGGGCAGGGATTCATGACAGAAGCCGTCATAGCTGTTTTGTCTTTCTTATTGAACGAAGTCGGATTTAAAGAAATCAAAGCCACTTATGTCAGTTTAAATCCTGCTTCTGGTAAAGTCATGAAAAAGGCCGGGATGCAGTATGTAGAAACCATCCCTCATGCCATTCAACGCAAAGGATATTGTGGGGATAAAATCATCTATTCTATACAGAATCCCTCTCTATAGGGTGATTTTTACTTGAAGATTCTGCTCAAAGGATTATAATAGTAAATAACGAAAAAAGGAGATTGCTATGTCAGAATTAACAAAAGAATATACAGACCAGCTCTATGCTAATTATGAAGCAAATGTGAAATATGCGGCTCTTGAAAATGCTGTTACCCACAATGGGATCCATGCATCGCTTGAAACGCGCAAGAGTGCAGTAGAAAATACACCAGTTTTTTCACTTGATTTGACCAAGGATAAGGTGACAAACCAAAAAGCATCTGGACGTTGTTGGATGTTTGCTGCTTTAAATACCTTCCGTCACAAGATGATTTCAAGCTTCCAATTGGAGGATTTTGAATTGTCTCAAGCACATACTTTCTTTTGGGATAAGTATGAAAAATCAAACTGGTTTTTGGAGCAAGTGATTGCTACAGCAGACCAAGAATTGACCAGCCGTAAGGTGGCTTTTCTCCTACAAACCCCACAACAAGATGGCGGTCAATGGGATATGGTAGTATCCCTCTTTGAGAAATATGGGGTAGTTCCAAAATCAGTTTATCCAGAATCGATTTCTTCAAGCAATAGCCGGGAATTGAA
Organism: uncultured Streptococcus sp.; assembly: GCA_934215455.1. Classification (GTDB taxonomy): domain Bacteria; phylum Bacillota; class Bacilli; order Lactobacillales; family Streptococcaceae; genus Streptococcus. The sequence continues at coordinate 30,324 of CAKPZX010000008.1, read as the reverse complement.
CACCTACCTCAATAAACTCTTGCGTCAAGATGCGCAAATCTTGCGTGATTTGATTCACTCAGGCGCAGATAGTGAGGCAGTTGCGAGCAAGAAACAAGCGCTGTTGCAAGAAATTTTTAACTTCTTGGCTATGTCTTTAGGATTGCCTCCACGTGAATTTGACTTTTCATACCGTGATAAGGACAACCAATTCCATAGTGAAAGTGGCTTAACTCCACAAAGCTTCTACAAAAAATATGTAGACCTTCAATTAGACGATTACGTCTCTATTATCAATGCCCCAACTACAGATAAGCCATATGGAAAATCTTACACCGTAGATATGCTGGGCAATGTTGTTGGTAGCCGTCCAGTCCGCTACCTAAATGTTCCAATGGATCGATTGAAAGCATTAGCCATTGCTCAAATGAAAGCAGGGGAAACTGTCTGGTTTGGTTCAGATGTAGGCCAAGTCAGCAACCGTAAAGCCGGAATCCTGGCAACAGATGTCTACGATTTTGAAGCAGGCATGGATATTCATTTGACACAAGACAAGGCGGGTCGCTTGGACTATGCAGAAAGTCTCATGACACACGCTATGGTCTTGACAGGGGTTGATTTAGACGAAGCAGGTCAGCCTCGTAAATGGAAGGTTGAAAATTCATGGGGAGACAAGGTCGGTACAGATGGTTACTTTGTGGCTTCTGATGCTTGGATGGATGAATATACCTATCAAATCGTGGTTCGTAAAGAATTCCTAACAGCAGACGAATTAGCAGCCTATGAAGCAGAACCAATTGTCCTAGCACCGTGGGATCCAATGGGAGCTTTAGCAAAATAATGATATAGAAAAGAGCCGAAAGGCTCTTTTCAGATTGAAGACAAAATATCTTAAAAACTTTCCTTAGGTGAGTACGGACGTCAGCGAACTTCTTTAAAGTTCCATGACTAATTATTGAGTCTAAGGTCTCAATAATTCCGAGTGCCTGAAACAATAACGTTTCAAGCACTTTTCTCACAGCGGAAAGTTTCAGTATTTTCTTAAATCGATTTAAATATTGGAACTCAATTTTGTTTTTTGCAGAATCACTTAACTTATTTTGCTTTAAAATAGTTTGTCTACATTCTAATAAGAGCCGAAAGGCTCTTTTTTTTATATACTCAAAAATAAAAAAGCTGGGAAGTCTAACTAAATAAATCAGATTTTATTCGTTCTGGTTTTTTAACCATTGTTTTAAAAAAGCCGGGCGAAAAGCCCGACTTCTCCATTAGATTATTCGTTATGATTGTTAGAGTCTTGCGAAGAAGGCTCAGATGGTTTAGATGAATTCTCTTCGTTTGAAGAGCTAGATGAAGGTTCCTCATACGAATATTGATCAGTGGAATAACTTGGTTCATAGTAGTAGTTATTGTAGTTGTTCTTACCATTGTTTAAGTAGAGATAAGAACCACTTCGATACAGTCCACTTGGTTGCGTCCAATCTGTATGACCAGAATTGTTGTTATTGGCAAGATAGAGCATCATTTGACGGTAAACATCTGTTGCCACCTGAATTCCGTTGTCTAATACTGGAGTCCAGCGATTTGAATAACCCGTCCAGACGGCCATAGCATATTCAGGTGTGTATCCTACAAACAATTCATCTGGTGTCACGACACTTGAATAACCTGTATTTTTTGTTAACTTATTGACCTCGTTATCAGCATAGTTTGATGTACCTGTCTTACCAGCTTGGTAGATTCCCGAAATGGCAGCATTTGTACCGCTACCAGACAAGAGAACTGTCTTCATCATATCTGTCATCATGTAGGCAGTTGTTGCTTTCATTGCACGAGTTCCTTCGGACTCAAATTCCTTGGTTGTGCCATCACTAAAGACAACTCGACTGACATATTTCGGTTTGTAATAGGTACCACCATTTGCAAAAGCAGCATAGGCAGCAGCCATTTTTTCACTGCTAGCTCCGTATTTATTGCTTGAATCGCTAGTATTACTTGAGATGGCATTCGCGTATACCATTTCTGGATAATCGATTCCGAGTCCATTCAGGAATTTCTTAGCTTTTTTAAGACCGACTTTTTCGAGGGCCTTCACCGCTGGAACGTTCCGAGATTGTTGGATTGCATAAGTCATAGTAATGCTACCGTAGTAAGAACGGTCCCAGTTGTAGACTGGTGTCGAGGAATGAGGGAAATTGTATGGTGCATCTGTGATGGTAGCTGCAGTAGAAGTGTATTCCTCATGCTCAAGGGCTGGTGCATAGTCTGTGATTGGCTTCATTGTAGAACCCCAGTCACGGTTGGTTTCAACGGCTTGGTTGGTACCAAAGGAAACGTTGCTAGATTGGTGACGAGAGCCAAGTTGTGCAATGACTTTACCATTATTAACATCGATAACTGTAGAAGCTACTTGCAATTCATCATCTGGATAGTTGACATATTCATCTGTATTATAGATGTCCCACAGTTTCTTTTGAGCTTCGGTATCAACGTTCGTATAGACATCCATCCCGGTTGTCAACAAATTGTAGCCTGTTTCTTCTTCGACTTGCTCGATTACTTCTTTCAGGTAATTATCCATATAAGCTGGGTAACTGCTTGAGGAACTAAGACTTTGCAGACCATCTGTAACAGGTGTATTGACCGCCGCTTCGTATTGTTTGTTAGAAATGGTCTTCATATCGAGCATTTCTTTTAATACTAAGTTTCGGCGTTGTTGTGCTGCTTCAGGATGAGAGTATGGATCGTATTGGTTTGGTGCTTGGGGCATCCCCGCAAGGAGTGCCAATTGAGGGAGCGAAAGATCTTTTAGATCTTTTCCGTAGTAACTTTTCGCAGCCGTCTGCATTCCGTAGTTCCCATTCGCCATAAATACTTTATTGACGTAATAGGTCAAGATTTCTTGTTTGGTTGCTTTCTTTTCCAGTTGGGTTGCTAACCAAGCTTCTTGGATCTTACGAGAGAGGGTACGGTCAGAGGCCGAAGTAGAGAAATAGGTTAATTTGATCAATTGTTGCGTCAAGGTTGAACCACCCTGACTTCCTCCTCGCAAGTTGTGAAGGAAGGAACCGCCGATCCGAATAATGTCGACCCCACGGTGATTGAAGAAACGGTGGTCTTCAATCGCGACGATAGCATTGACCAAATCAGTAGGGATTTCATTGGCTGTGACATTGATTCGTTTCTCAGCCCCCAAATCTGCGATCAAGTTATTTTGGTTGTCATAGATCTTACTCGATGTTGTTGCAACCAAATCTTTTTCAGACAAGGTTGGTGCTTTCATGGCATAGTAACTAAATATCAGTCCACCAAGGACGAATAAAAGTAAGAAAAATGAAATGGCTGCGATCGCAACATATTTCAACCATTGAATGACTGTTTGTTTATTCATTTAAATACCGCCTAGAAGTTTCTGTTCGATAATATCAAGATAAGGAACGCTCGGAAGTCGATTCTCATCTACTAGAAAGCCGTGCTCCTGAATATAGGAGAGGGGCATGGATTTACTACCATGATCGATGTTGTAATAGTGAATTAATGCAGGAGCAGGTAGTAAGTAGGTTTCACTCAACTTTGCAAAATGCAAGAGAACGAAACAGATACCGCCTTGCTGGACAACCGCCTCCATATGATCGATCTGATGTTGATGAAAATTTTTCATCGGCATGGATTGCTTTTGCTGTGTTTCCTTAGCTTCAAAATCGATATAGCGTCCCTTGTATACTCCAGAATAGTCCGTCGTTGAGGCTTGCCTGAAATAGGCTTCAACAATCTTTGCCCGACTGCGACGTGGATAATCTACTTTCACGATTTGAATCGGTGTTGGTTTTTTATGGATGACTGCCAGACCTCGAGAAAGATAGTATTGATTACTTTCATTGATCATTTTTTCAAATGTCATCCCACGATTCGCAAAGTCGACTGGATGTTTCCTTTGTGTAGAGACCAAGGTTTTTTTGGCTACTTTATGTGGATAGTTGACCATAGTTCTCCTTATTGGTACAATTACATCACTCTATTATATCATAAATTAGAATAATGAGGAAAAAATGAATACCATACTTGTTGCAGGTTATAAGAGTTTTGATGTGGGCGTCTTTTCCAATAAAGACCCTCGACTGACCATTATCAAAAAAGCCATTGAAAGAGATCTTCGTCGTTTATTTGAAGAAGGAGTGAAATGGCTAGTCTTTTCTGGTAATTTGGGATTTGAGGCTTGGGTACTAGAGGTCGCCTTTGCATTAAAAAAAGATTACGATTTTCAAATGGCGACGATCTTCCTATTTGAGAATGTTGGCGAAAATTGGAATGAAAGCAATCAGGAATTATTAGCACGCTTCAAACAGGTGGATTTCGTGAAATATGCCTATCCCCACTATAGCAATCCGGGTCAACTAAAAGAATACAATCAGTTTTTGATAGATAACGCGGATGGAGCTTATGTTTTTTATGATCCAGAAAATGAAACCAATTTAAAATATCTTTACAAAATGATGGTAGAAAAAGAACCATTTTATGTCAAACAATTAAGTTTTGATGACTTAAATGAACTTGCTGAAAATTTTTACGAAAACTAAGTGTTATACCTTGATTTTTCTTACCATTTTTTTATATAATTGAGATGATGAACTAGATTGGAGAGAGTAATGGCGAGTATTATTTTTACTGCGAAAGATATTTTTGATCAAGATTTCAAACGAGAAGTTCGTGGTTATAATAAAGATGAAGTAAATGAATTTTTAGATGATGTCATAAAAGACTATGAAACCTATGCTGCTTTGGTGAAGGAATTGCGTGAAGAAAACGCCCGCCTTCGTGAAGAGCTTGCCCAAAAAGCACAGGAAACACCACAAACATCTCCGATTGCTAGCACTGCTACGCAAGAATTTCCGCAAGTGACAACAGCGACGAACTTTGATATTCTCAAACGTCTCAATCGTTTGGAAAAAGAAGTTTTTGGGAAACAGATCGTAGATCGCGATTATTAATCCCATAGATTGTGCAATTTTTGGATAATCGCGTGAGAGAATCCTCTCATGAGGAAAGTCCATGCTAGCACAGGCTGTGATGCCTGTAGTGTTTGTGCTAGGTGAATCCATAAGCCTAGGGACTTGGTATTCAAGTTACGGCGAGTGAAGGAGCTAAGTCTAAGGATAAGCTCTAGTAACTCTGAAAGTGCCACAGTGACGTAGTTTTTAGGGAAACCTAAAAAGTGGAACGCGGTAAACCCCTCAAGCTAGCAACCCAAACTTTGGTCGGGGCATGGAATGCGTGGAAACGAACATAGCATTCTGACTGGAAACAGTAGACAGATGATTATCGAAGGAAATGGTACCTAGTCATTTCTGGAACAAAACATGGCTTATAGAAAATTGCATATAGGTTGATGAGGTGGAGAGAGATCTCAACCTCCTTTTTTAAAGTGATAGGAATAAGATGAAAAAACAATTTGAATTGATTGCAACGGCCGCTGCTGGCTTAGAGGCTGTTGTTGGTCGAGAACTACGTGATCTCGGCTACGATTGCCAGGTTGAAAATGGACGGGTTCGATTTCAAGGAGACCGTCGAGCAATCATAGAGACCAATCTCTGGTTGCGCGCGGCTGATCGAGTAAAAATTGTGGTTGGGACTTTTCCAGCCAAAACCTTCGAAGAACTCTTTCAAGGTGTTTTTGCTTTGGATTGGGAAAATTATTTGCCTTTAGGAGCACGTTTTCCTATTTCTAAGGCTAAATGTGTCAAATCAAAACTTCATAATGAACCTAGCGTTCAGGCCATTTCGAAAAAAGCAGTGGTTAAAAAGTTACAAAAACACTATGCCCGCCCAGAAGGTGTTCCTCTCATGGAAAATGGGGCAGAGTTTAAGATCGAAGTATCGATCCTTAAAGATCAAGCCACTGTCTTGATTGACACCACTGGTAGCAGTCTCTTCAAACGTGGTTATCGGACTGAAAAAGGGGGAGCCCCTATTAAGGAAAATATGGCAGCAGCAATTCTTCTGCTGTCAAACTGGTATCCAGATAAACCCTTGATTGACCCGACATGTGGTTCTGGAACGTTTTGTATTGAGGCGGCGATGATTGCGAGAAATATGGCACCTGGTTTACGTCGGACCTTTTCTTTTGAAGAATGGAACTGGATGGATGATCGCTTGATTCATGAAGTCCGTCAAGAAGCAAGCAGAAAAATCAATCGCGAGATCGAATTGGATATTATGGGAACTGATATCGATGCACGGATGGTTGAGATTGCCAAAGAAAATGCACAGAAAGCGGGCGTTAGCAGTGACATTACTTTTAAACAAATGCGAGTTCAAGATCTTCACTCAGATAAGATCAACGGGGTGATTATCTCCAACCCTCCATATGGAGAACGCTTATCCGATGATGAAGGTGTGACGAAATTGTATACTGAAATGGGGCACGTATTTGCACCTCTCAAAACCTGGAGTAAATTTTTCCTAACCAGTGATGAAGGTTTTGAATCTAAATTCGGTAGTAAAGCAGATAAAAAACGAAAACTTTATAACGGAACCCTAAGAGTTGATCTCTACCAATATTTTGGGGAACGAGTAAAACGGCAGATAAAGGCATAGAAAGGATTTTTATGACAGAGAAGGATAAAAAGCCATTAGAGCAAGAAACAGAATCAATTTTAGAGTTTGAAGATGCTAAAGAGATGACGATTGGGCAGGCCAATCGAAAGGCAGAAGAAATCGAAGCAGGTGTAACGGAAGGTGATAATGTCTTGGACAAATACATCAAACAACACCGAGCAGAAATTGAAGCTGAAAAATACGATACAAAAATTTTGGCCAAAGAAGAATTGGCTAAAGCTGAAGAGTTGGCAGCTTCAGAAACAGTTGCTGAAGCAGTGGAGGCACCGGAAGTAACGGAAACGGTCTTGGAACAAAGGCCTGAAATGGATGCTATCTCAACAGAATTACCTGCTAAGATTAAATTTGGACCCACACCAACTGAACCAGTTGTAGAAGCAGAGGACCTTCCTGAGGAAACACCAAGCAATGCGGGTAAACGAATCAAAGCGGTTCTATACTCTGCATTAGGTCTTGCGATTGTCGGTTCGGCCATTTTTGTGACCTATAACTGGATGCACAGTCGTGGAAAATCTGGTGGTACAACTGTTGTATCGTCTTCATCTGGCAAGTCATCTTCTACTTCTAAATCAAGTAGCAGTGAAACACAAGCTCAAAAACTAGAAGAGTTTACCAAAGCCTACGATGCCTTTTTTGTAGATGAATCAAAAAGTGCTCTTAAAAATGATAAATTCGGAGACTTGGAAAATCTGAAGAAACTGCTGGACAAATTAGAAGGAAGCAGTGATTATAATGCGGCTAAAACAAAATATGAAGACCTTGTGAAGCAAGTTTCTGCTATTCAAAAAGTGAATTCTCAATTTAGTTCTCCAGTCATCAAAGATGGAGTTCTTGATGCAACTGCCAAAGCAAAAAGTGATGCGACCTTTGCAGAAACAAAAACAGGCAATGAAAAATTAGATAGCTTATTGAATGAGGCGGTTGCCCAAGGACGGTCACAACAAGTTGCGACACCGGCCCCAGTGACAGGAACAGGTGGTACAGATACTTCTAATGCAACTCCGGCCCCAGCTCAAGCAGCAACACCTACAGCCCCAGCTGTCAATGCTGCTACAAGTGGTGCAGGAACGGCAAGTCCAGGCTATTCAGGGTACGGTCTTCCAAGCGATGGTGTTCCACTTCAGCGGAACTTGAGTCGTGTGCCATATAACCAAGCAGCTATCAATGATGTCAATAACCCAGCTTGGGTATTTGGTGATGGGATCCTTGAAAAAGTATTGAACATTGCTCGTAAACGTGGACATATCACTGGCAATCAATACATTTTAGAGCGTGTCAATATCATTAATGGTAATGGCTATTACAACCTCTTCAAACCAGATGGAACCTATCTCTTTAGTATCAATGCCAAGACTGGTTATTTCGTAGGGAACGGAAAAGGTCATTCAGATGCTCTGGATTATTAATGCCTGAGCAAACATACCATTTCTGGGAAAAATGACAATAAAAAAGGATGAACCACAGGTTCATCTCAGATTGAAGACAAAATCATCTTAAAAACTTTCCTTAGGTGAGTACGGACGTCAGCGAACTTCTTTGAAGTTCCATGACTAATTATTGAGCCTAAGGTCTCAATAATTCCGAGTGCCTGAAACGTTATTGTTTCAGGCACTTTTCTCACAGCGGAAAGTTTCAGTATTTTCTTAAATCGATTTAAAAATTGGAACTCAATTTTATTTTTTTGCAGAATCACTTAACTTATTTTACTTTAAAATAGTTTGTCTACATTCTAGGATGAACCATAGGCTCATCCTTTTTTAGTCTTAAACAACATGACGTTCAAATGGATCATCTGAGATTCCTTGATCTAGAATCAGGCGACACCATTCTTTGGCTGAGAAGAGGCTGTGGTCCTTGTAATTTCCACAAGACTCAATAGTTGTGCCTGGGACATCCTCCCAAGTGCTGACAGATGCAATTTCTTCTAAAGATTCTTTAATCACTTTAGCAATTTCCGTACTTGAATGCTGTCCCCACATGATCATATGAAAACCGGTGCGACATCCAAATGGGGAACAGTCAATCATACCATCGATGCGTTTGCGAATGAGCATCGCAAGAAGATGCTCGATCGTGTGGAGACCCGCAGTTGGAATCGCATTTTCATTGGGCTGCACCAGACGAATATCAAAATTGGAGATGATGTCTCCTTTGGGTCCAGTTTCTTCCCCAATCAAGCGTACATAGGGAGCCTTCACAGCTGTGTGGTCCAATTCAAAACTTTCAACAATTACTTCTTTTGTCATACTCAAATCCTTCTTTGTTTTTCTTGATTATAGCATAAAAAAGCAGATTCAACAAAGTGGAAATAAATGAATATCTCACAGAGGTTCCATGAAAGAAAAGTCGATAAAAGAACAAGCGTTAAGCAAAAATATAAAAGGTCTTTCCTGTTTTTTTAGATTGTTAATTTTAGTAATTTATGGTAAAATGTAAAAGAATTTTTAATTCAACTAATTAAATAGATTTGGGGTAAAAGCATGAATTTTGTTATTACAGGTGTTTTTGCCGCGGTCATTGGTTTAGTCATTGGATATGTGGGAACTGCTCTTAAAATGAAAGCTTCAAAAGAAGCTGCGGAACTCACCCTTTTGAATGCTGAACAAGAAGCAACGAATTTACGTGGACAGGCTGAACGCGAAGCCGATTTGATTTTAAAAGAGGCGAAGCATGAGTCAAGTTCACTTAAAAAAGAAGCACTTTTGGAGGCAAAGGAAGAAGCCAGAAAATATCGTGAAGAGGTCGATGCTGAGTTTAAGTCAGAACGACAAGAATTGAAGCAATTAGAAAGCCGTTTGGCAGAACGTGCTAGCAATCTTGATCGCAAAGACGACATTTTAACAAGCAAAGAACAGTCTCTTGAACACAAAGAGCAAAGTCTTACAGATAGAACTAAACACATTGATGCGCGTGAACAACAGCTGGAAGAGCTTGAACACAAGAAAGTAGAAGAACTGGAACGTGTCGCTGCTCTAAGTCAAGGAGAAGCGCGTGACATTATTTTGAATCAGACGGAAGAGCAACTTTCAAAAGAAATTGCCTCACGGATTCGTGATGCTGAACTGGAAGTGAAAGAACGTTCTGATAAAATCGCAAAAGACATTCTCGTGCAAGCTATGCAGCGAATGGCGGGTGATTTTGTTGCTGAGCAAACAAACTCAACCGTTCATTTGCCAGACGATAGTATGAAGGGTCGGATTATCGGTCGTGAAGGTCGCAACATTCGTACCTTTGAGAGCTTGACAGGTGTCGATGTGATTATTGATGATACGCCTGAGGTGGTGACCTTGTCAGGGTTTGATCCGATTCGTCGTGAAATTGCCCGTATGACAATGGAGAGCCTTCTCAAAGATGGTCGGATCCATCCAGCCCGTATCGAAGAGCTGGTTGAGAAGAACCGTCAGGAAATTGACAATCGTATTCGTGAATACGGTGAAGCGGCTGCCTATGAAATTGGTGCGCCAAACCTCCATCCTGATTTGATGAAAATCATGGGACGGTTGCAATTCCGTACTTCTTATGGTCAAAACGTTTTGCGTCACTCCATTGAAGTTGCCAAACTTTCTGGTATTATTGCTAGCGAGTTGGGTGAAAATGCTACCTTGGCACGACGTGCAGGATTCTTACATGATATCGGTAAAGCGATTGACCGTGAAGTGGAAGGAAGTCACGTCGAGATTGGGACTGAATTGGCACGGAAGTACAAGGAACATCCAGTGGTTGTCAATACTATTGCCAGTCATCATGGTGACGTGGAACCAGAAAGTGTCATCGCAGTCATTGTCGCTGCAGCGGATGCCTTGAGTGCAGCTCGACCTGGAGCACGAAGTGAGTCACTTGAAAGCTACATCAAACGCTTGCAAGATCTTGAAGAAATTGCAAATAGTTTTGAAGGAGTTAAGACAAGTTTCGCCCTTCAAGCGGGTCGTGAAATCCGTATTATGGTTAGCCCTGAGGCAATCAAGGATGATAAAGTGACGATCTTGGCTCATGATATTCGTGAGAAGATCGAGTCCAATCTTGAATATCCTGGAAACATTAAGGTTACCGTTATTCGAGAATTGCGTGCAGTCGATTACGCAAAATAAAGGAAAAGCTTGAGATCTAGCATCTCAAGCTTTTTGAATGAAAAAATCAGTTGAAAATTAGGCTGATTTTTGTTACACTAGATAGAAAGACATTGAAGGAGAAATCATGGCGGATCGTGGCTTATTAATCGTATTTTCTGGCCCTTCAGGGGTTGGAAAAGGAACGGTTAGACGAGAAATTTTTGAAAACTCGGACAATCAGTTTCAGTATTCTGTATCGATGACGACGCGTGCACAACGTCCAGGTGAAGTGGATGGTGTCGACTATTTTTTCCGTACACGTGAAGAATTTGAAGATTTGATCCGTCAAGGGCAAATGTTGGAGTATGCTGAGTACGTTGGAAATTACTATGGGACTCCTTTAACCTATGTGAATGAAACCTTGGACAAGGGAATCGATGTATTCCTTGAAATTGAAGTTCAGGGTGCACTTCAAGTAAAGAAGAAAGTTCCAGATGCAGTTTTTATTTTCTTAACTCCGCCTGATTTGGATGAATTGCAAGATCGATTAGTGGGTCGCGGGACAGATAGTGCAGAAGTTATTGCGCAACGGATTGAAAAAGCAAAAGAAGAAATCGCCATGATGCGTGAATATGACTATGCCATTGTGAACGACGAGGTTCCTCTTGCTGCTGAGCGTGTCAAACGTGTGATCGAAGCAGAGCATTTCCGTGTAGACCGTGTCATTGGCCATTATCTGGATATGTTACCAAAAACACAAACTATTGTGAAGAGATAAATAATTAGAAATTAGGTATAGGAATATGATGTTAAAACCTTCTATTGATACATTGCTTGACAAAGTACCATCAAAATATTCATTGGTCATTCTTGAGGCAAAACGGGCCCACGAATTGGAAAGTGGTGCAGTACCAACTCAAGAATTCCAATCAGTTAAATCAACATTACAAGCGCTTGAAGAAATCGAGTCTGGAAACGTAGTTGTTCACCCGGATCCAGAAGCAAAACGTGAAGCGCTTCGTCGTCGGATTGAAGCAGAGCGGATTCGCAAAGAAGAAGAAGAGCGCAAAATTAAGGAACAAATTGCCAAAGAAAAAGAAGATGGTGAAAAAATTTAAGGTTGGGGCTTCTCAATCTTATTTTTTGCTATTTAAAGGGTTCCGTGATAAAGTAAAGCTCATATGATAGAGGCTGGAGGTGAAAAAGTGATAGCAAAAGTCATCGTAGATGTCCCATTGATGCAGACAGATAAACCCTATTCGTATCAGATTCCATCAGAATTTGAGGATATGGTGGAGGCAGGTATGCGAGTTCATGTCCCCTTTGGTAAAGGGAATCGCCTCATTCAAGGGATTGTGCTAGATGTTTTAGAAGGGGCAGACACAAGCGAGGAATTAAAAGCGATTGTGGAGGTCTTGGATTACACTCCGGTCTTAAATCAAGAGCAGTTCTGGTTGGCAGATCAATTACGAAAAAGTGTTTTTTCTTATAAGATCACAATTTTAAAAACCATGCTTCCTTCTCTCCTCAATTCGAGTTATGATAAGATTTTGTATCCTCAACCTTCTTTAGATTCCACTCTCAAAGTGAAACTTTTTGGTGAAAAAAATGAAGTTTCTTTTTCTTCTCTAGATGCGGCCGATCAAGCCCAAGTGATGCGGTTGGTCAGAAAAGGGGATTTGGTACTTGAATACAAGGCCAAGGATAAGAAACAAATTAAAACAGAAAAATGGTATCGCGTTAACCAGGAAGGATTAAAAGAGCTTCAACCATCAGCGAGAGCTAAAAAAAGGCTAGCATTGAAAGAGCGCCTGTTACTAGAGCAAGGGGAGCAACCCTTAGCAGGATTGTATCAGGATTTTTCACGAGAAGTAGTGGCTTATTTTATTGATCAGGGTGTTTTAGAAATTACGGAACGAGAAGTGAATCGGGCCGCTGCATATTATGAAGGCAAAGAACAGACCCAGGCTCTGCTTTTAAATTCAGAGCAAGCAAAAGCTGTCGAAACAGTAGTTTCTCAAATTGGGAAAACATCAAAGCCTTTTTTATTAGAAGGTGTGACTGGAAGTGGGAAAACAGAAGTTTATCTGCAGATTATTCAGGAAGTTCTAAATAAGGGGAAAACGGCTATTATGTTGGTTCCTGAGATTTCCCTGACGCCACAGATGACAGACCGTTTTATCTCGCGTTTTGGTCAGGAAGTAGCTATTCTGCATTCGGGCTTATCAAATGGTGAGAAGTATGATCAATGGCGGAAAGTTGAACGTGGGGAGGCCAAGGTAGTCGTTGGAGCGCGCTCGGCCATCTTTGCTCCTTTAAAAAACATCGGAGCCATCATCATTGATGAGGAACACGAGGCTTCCTACAAACAAGATAGTAATCCACGCTACCACGCAAGGGAAGTCGCAGTCCTAAGGGCTCAGTACAATCAAGCAGTTTTGCTTCTTGGATCTGCTACACCAAGTTTAGAATCGCGGGCTCGTGCAACAAAAGGGGTTTATGAATTAATTCGTCTCACCCAGCGGGCCAATCCGGCAGCCAAAATTCCAGAAGTTAAAGTCGTTGATTTTCGTGATTATATTGGCCAAAATGAAGCTGGTAACTTCACTCCGGTTCTAGTGGAAGCTATTGCTGATCGCTTGCAGAAAAAAGAGCAGGTTGTCTTGATGTTGAACCGCCGTGGTTATTCCAGTTTTGTCATGTGTCGCGAGTGTGGAACTGTAGATACTTGTCCCAATTGTGATATCTCACTGACCCTCCACATGGATACTAAAACCATGAACTGTCATTATTGTGGCTATAGTAAAGCGATTCCTCGGCACTGTCCAAATTGCCAAAGTCCTTCCATTCGTTATTACGGGACAGGAACACAAAAAGCCTATGATGAATTACAAGAGATCTTTCCTGAAGCTAAAATTCTGCGCATGGATGTGGATACCACCCGAAAAAAAGGGAGCCACGCAGCAATATTAGATGCTTTCGGGAATGGAGAAGCGGATATTTTGTTAGGGACGCAAATGATTGCGAAGGGGCTGGATTTTCCAAATGTGACATTAGTGGGTGTCTTGAATGCGGATACTTCTTTAAATTTACCGGATTATCGATCCTCAGAGAGAACCTTTCAACTCTTGACTCAGGTGGCAGGAAGGGCCGGACGAGCAGAGAAAGAAGGAGAGGTTATCATTCAGAGCTACAACCCCAATCATTATGCGATTCGATTTGCCAAAGACCAAGATTATGAAGGCTTTTTTGCCTATGAAATGCAGATTCGCCGGCAGTTAGGCTATACACCTTATTACTTCACAGTTGGGTTAACCCTATCCCATAAGAGTGAGGAAATTGTGATGGAGAAGTCACATCAGGTCATGGAAATTCTCCGATCTGGCTTATCTGATCAGGTCCAAATCTTAGGACCAACACCTAAACCAATTGCACGCACACATAATTTGTATCATTATCAAATCATTGTGAAATATCGTTTCGAAGAAGGCATGACTCAGGTCTTGAATCAAATCTTAGAATTTACACAAGAAAGAGGCAACCAAGATCTACGTGTCAGTATTGATAATGAACCTCAAAGTTTTATGTAAGGAAGAAAGAAATGACAAAATTAATTTTTATGGGAACACCTGATTTTTCAGCGACGGTTTTAAAGGGATTGTTAGCAGATTCGCGCTATGAAATTTTGGCAGTTGTGACGCAACCAGACCGCAAAGTAGGTCGCAAAAAAGAGATTCGAATGACCCCGGTGAAGCAGGTAGCTTTGGAACATCAACTACCGGTTCTTCAGCCGGAGAAATTATCGGGTAGTCCAGAAATGGAAACTCTCTTATCACTAGATGCAGATGGAATTGTGACCGCTGCTTTTGGACAATTTTTACCGACAAAATTGTTGGAGAACTTCCAATTTGCGGTGAATGTCCACGCGTCTTTATTGCCTAAATATAGAGGTGGGGCTCCCATTCACTATGCCCTGATCAATGGTGATGAAGAAGCTGGGGTTACAATTATGGAAATGGTCAAGGAAATGGATGCCGGAGACATGATTGCAGCTCGTTCTCTCCCAATTTTAGATGAGGACAATGTGGGAACTTTGTTTGAAAAATTGGCAGTCCTTGGACGTGACTTACTCCTAGATACTTTGCCAGCTTACCTGGCAGGGGAGATCAAGCCAAGTCCACAAGATCCAAGTTTGGTCACATTTTCACCGAATATTTTACCGGAAGAAGAGGTTTTGGACTGGACCAAAACCAATCGCCAAGTCTTTAACCAGATTCGGGGGATGAATCCTTGGCCGGTCGCTCATACGTTATTAAATGGTCAACGCTTTAAAGTCTATGAAGCAGAGTTATGTGAAGGAAATGGAAATCCAGGAGAAGTGATTGCTTTGACCAAAAAAGAGTTGCTGGTCGCTGCAGGAGAAGGCGCATTGTCCCTCAAAGTTGTGCAGCCGGCTGGAAAACCAAAAATGTCCATCACAGACTTTTTGAATGGCGCTGGCCGTCAATTGAAAGTAGGAGATCACTTTGGAAGCTAAACAAATGAATGCGCGTGAACAGATTGTTCGAGTGTTAGAAGAGGTTTTTGAACAGGGAGCTTATTCTAATATTGCCTTAAATCAAGCGCTAGAACACTCTCAACTTTCAGATAAAGATAGAAGTTTTGTTACGGAAGTTGTATACGGTACTGTCGCACGGAAGATAACGCTCGAGTGGTATCTCGCCCACGTGATTGAAGACCGGACGAAGTTAGATCCTTGGCTCTATTATCTTTTGATGATGAGTTTGTATCAACTTGTTTATTTAGACCGAATTCCCGATCATGCCATCGTCAATGAAGCTGTCCGGATAGCAAAACGTCGTAAAGAAGGCAGTGAGAAGTTTGTCAATGCTATTCTTAGAAAGCTCCTTCGTGAGGGACTACCAGCTATTGATACGATCAAGCGAAAGAACAAACGTTATTCGGTAGAGTATTCCCTACCTGTATGGTTGGTCAAAGCATTGATCGAAGAATACGGTGAAGAACGTGCTTGTGCTATTTTTAAGAGTCTCTATCAGCGTAATAAATCCAGTATTCGTGTGATTGATCTAGACGAAAAAGAAGAGTTGGCTCAGCTGCTCGAAGCAACTTCCTCTCTACTTGCTCCGTCCGCTCTCGTGAAAGAGCAGGGACATTTTGCGGCGCATTCCTTGTTTAAAGAAGGGCGCATTACTATTCAAGACGAGTCCAGTCAATTGGTGGCACCAGCTTTGGATTTGCAAGGAGATGAGTGGGTTTTAGATGCCTGTGCGGCGCCAGGTGGAAAGACGACTCACTTAGCTTCTTATCTCACAACTGGGAAAGTCACAGCCTTGGATCTCTATGACCATAAGCTCAAATTGATTCAAGAAAATGCTAATCGGCTCCATGTTGCGGACAAAATTTTGACAAAGAAGTTAGATGCGACAAAAGTCTTTGAAACATTTGGACCTGATGCTTTCGATAAAATTTTGGTGGATGCGCCTTGTTCAGGGATTGGTTTGATACGGAGAAAGCCTGATATCAAGTACAATAAAGAGAGTGCAGATTTTGTATCTTTACAAGCTATTCAATTGGCCATTCTGGATAGTGTTTGTCAAAGTGTGCGTAAAGGTGGTATAATAGTGTACAGTACGTGTACAATTATGGGCAAAGAGAATTTTGAAGTGGTGGACCAATTTTTGAAAGACCATCCAAATTTCGAACAAGTCCCATTGGATCACGAAAGAAAAGATATTCTTAAAAATGATTGTATCCTTATTACACCCGAATTATATGGAAGCGACGGCTTCTTTATCAGTCGTTTTAAGAGAATCTCATAATATCAGGAGGAAACTGACAGTATGGATATGACGATCTTAACCGATGTAGGTCAAAGACGGACAAATAACCAAGACTATGCAAATCAATATAAAAACAAGGCAGGAAAATCTATGGTTTTACTTGCTGATGGTATGGGAGGACACCGTGCCGGAAATATTGCTAGTGAAATGGCAGTCACAGACCTAGGTGCGGCTTGGGTTTCTTCTGAGATCGAGACGGTTAATCAAGTACGGGAATGGTTTGCAGAACATTTAGAAGCTGTGAACCGTCGGATCCATTTAGCTGGGCAAGATGATGAGCACAAAGGAATGGGAACGACACTGGAAGCCTTGGCTTTTGTAGAAGGACAAGTGATTTATGCCCATGTTGGAGATTCGCGGATTGGCCTCATTCGTCAGGGCGAATACCAGCAGTTGACCAGTGATCATTCTCTTGTAAATGCTCTTTTGCGAGCAGGTCAAATCACAGAGGAAGAAGCAGCCCATCATCCTCAACGTAACATCATCACTCAGTCCATTGGCCAAAAAGATGAGTTAGAGCCGGATTATGGTTTGGTGACGGTTGAAGCAGATGATTATATTTTGATCAATAGTGACGGTTTAACCAATATGATTAGCCCAGATGAAATCAGAGATATTGTCTTGAGTGATGTTTCACTGGAAGAAAAAGCTCAAACCTTGATTCGTTTTGCCAATAATGCTGGAGGCTTGGATAATATCACTGTTGTACTGCTCCACTTTACTGAGGAGGACGCAGCATGATTCAAATCGGCAAAATTTTTGCCGGGCGATATAAAATCATCCAACAAATTGGACGCGGCGGGATGGCAGATGTTTATCTTGCGCGTGATTTGATTTTAGATGGGGAAGAAGTTGCAGTCAAGGTACTGCGTACGAATTACCAGACGGATCCCATTGCAGTTGCACGTTTTCAGCGTGAAGCAAAAGCGATGGCAGAGCTGGACCATCCAAATATCGTTCGGATTACAGACATTGGCGAAGAAGAAGGACAACAATACCTTGCAATGGAATATGTTGCAGGTTTAGACTTGAAACGCTATATCAAAGAAAATGCTCCTTTATCAAATGAAGAAGCTGTTCGTTTGATGGGGCAGATCCTTCTAGCTATGCGTCTTGCCCATACGCGTGGCATTATCCATAGAGATTTAAAACCACAGAATGTCCTCTTGACACCAGATGGAACAGCAAAAGTTTCAGACTTTGGGATTGCAGTGGCCTTCGCAGAGACTAGCTTGACCCAGACCAACTCGATGTTGGGGTCAGTTCATTATTTGTCCCCTGAGCAGGCGCGTGGATCAAAAGCTACGGTGCAAAGTGACATCTACGCGATGGGGATCATTTTCTATGAAATGTTGACAGGACACATTCCTTATGATGGAGATAGTGCAGTTACAATCGCTTTGCAGCATTTTCAAAAGCCACTCCCATCTATTCGTGAAGAGAATAAGAATGTTCCACAAGCTTTAGAAAATGTGGTGATCAAAGCGACAGCTAAAAAACTGACGGATCGCTATAAATCAGTGGCAGAGATGTATGTGGACCTTTCAAGTTGCTTGTCCTATGAGAGAAGAAATGAGAAAAAATTGGTTTTTGAAGACCAAGCGAAAGCTGATACAAAGACTCTTCCAAAAGTGAGTCCAACTCCAAAGACGGCTCCTGTTCCAATCTCTGAGGTACGCAGTGAAATCAGTTCAGTAGATCCTAATCGACCATTATCTGATCAGCAGACCATGGCGCCAAGTAAAAAGCCAAGAAGACGTTTGCGGGCGCGCTACAAGGTCTTGTTTGTTGCCATTGCCCTAGTTCTTGCAGCCTTTACTTTCTTGTTGTATATGAGCCCAGCCAATAAAACAGTTCCTGATGTTTCTGGAAAGACCATTGCCGAAGCTAGAGCGGTTATTGAGGGACAGGATCTTCAAGTAGGGGAAGAAAAAGAAGAATACAGTGATTCGGTTGCAGAAGGCTATGTGATTCGGACCAATCCAAATGCAGGTGCTCAAAAGAAAGAACAAAGTCGCATTGATTTGATTGTTTCAAAAGGTCCAAATAGTTTTGAAATGCCAAACTATGTAGGAGAAACACGAGCTAAAGCAGAGGAAGATCTGAAAAATACTTATAAAGTATCAAGCAAAATGATCACGATTGAAGAAGTTGAGACCTTCGATTATGCTGCAGGGACAGTTCTTGAACAAACCCCAGCTCCAGGAGAGCAATATTCTCTGAATTCAAAAACCAAGATTGTTTTGAAAGTAGCGAAAGAAACGACTTCAATTGAAATGCCAAACTATGTTGGATCAACTTATGATTTTGCTAGAAGTAATTTGATTGAGATCTATGGTATTAAAGAAGCCAATATCGAATTAAGAAAAACGGAACATCTCCCTGATGGGGTATTTGTTTCTGCCGGTCAAATTGTCAGTCAAACTCCAGAAGTTTCTAGTACGGTGGATATTAACCGAACACGAATTGTTTTGACTGTATATGAGCCTAAAGTGACGGCTTCTTCAAGTACGAAAGCCTCATCAAGTTCAGATGCATCTAGTTCATCCTCTGCTGAACGATCAGATACAGAAAGTTCTAGCAGTAGTGCAACTGGTGGAGATTAATAAATCAGTCTAAGACTCAGATGAATTTCTGAGTCTTTTTGTATTTTTTTGTTGCTATGTCGTGATTTTTTTATTTCCCTGTAGAGGGAAAAACTTTGAGGTCGCTTCAAGAAACTATTTTTCTACAGATGAATAGATTATGTGAACTCCTTAACAAACAAGGGGTTTCAAGTCCGGTAAAATAAAATAGTCAATTAAACATAAGGTAATTTGAAGTTGAAAATAGATTGAATATCAAATTATTTGCCTTTGTTCTAGCCCACATGCTATAATCTGCGTGAAAGGAGATCAAAGAGTAAAAATGTCGTTCAGACCTGCTTTGATAGGAAATTGGTAAACGAATAGATTTTTTTCTGCTAGTTGAATAGGCCTTGACAACTGGTGGAGATAAATATCGTGAACTAATAAACAGGGAGGCAGAATGACTTTTGAAATATGTGCACATAGTTGATGTATCTTTCGCCTATACTTTCCCAATGGAGATTATTTAAATGGACAGAAAATATAGAGTGGTTAGTCGAGCAATCTTAGCAACAGCTATGATTGTCCCGGCATTTATAGCAACAAAAGTAGCTGCAGAAAATAGAGGATGGAATACCTCCTCTTATCGTTCAAACTATTATAACTATGGCTACAATAATTGGAACGGTTATAATGGCTATAATTCATGGACCTATAGTTATGGCTATGGATATCCAAATTGGAACTATTATTATGGCTATAACTATGGTTATCCTAGCTGGAATAATTATTATGGCTATAATGGTTGGAACTATGGTTATTCCTTGGAAAATGATGTAAACTACATTTATTGGAATGGCAATCATTATTATCGGATGAGTGATGGGACTTACCGGATCTACCGCAATGGTGAGTGGAAGCCTTTAACTAATCGGAATAACTCTACTAATAACCTTGCCAATGACCCTCATTATGTATATGAAAATGGCTACCATTATTATGTATTAGATAATGGGGATTATTACTACTATAAAAATGGTAAATGGGTATTTGTGAAGAATTCGACGGAAAATCCTGATACTCCTGATCCAGTTCCTACACCAACTCCGGATCCAACTCCAACACCTGAAGAGCCAGATCCAAGCGATAAACCGGATCAACCAGTTAATCCATCAGAACCATCTACACCAGAAGATCACGGCAACTTGATCTTCCCAGAAAATCCTCCATTTGTAGGAGCAGATGGAGAGTTTGATCCTTTCGCACCAACCCCAGAAAATCCAAGTGAACCAAAACCAGAAGAACCGGTGCAACCTGAAGTGCCTGGAAATGATGGTTTGGTATCAACAGATCAGCCTAGTGAAAACCAAATTCCTCCATACGTTGAGACACCAGCAGAAGGATTAGAACATCTTCCATGGGCCCCAAATGGACGAGCACCTAAGATAGTCTATCCTCCTGGTAAACCTGGATCAGCAGCTTTGCGTCGTGATAAGAACTACTACTTTGACGGTTCAACTCACTATTACTATGTTCCATCTGATACAGAAGCAACTGGTTACTCTGCTTATTGGAAATGGAACGGAGATAAATGGAAACTTTATGGAATGACAGATCCGAAAGATCCTGAGATCGATCCAAAATTCCACGAAGATGCTAAAGATGATGAATATGCTTATAGCGATCGTGACTCAAGCGTGAAGCTCTACTCTACAAATCTGGTAGAAACAGCTAAAGCAGGTCAAGCTCTTCCATTTAAGAATGTGGATGAATTTAAGGACTATGTCATTAAGAAAATGAATCCTAAATTTATTGACAATGCTGGCTGGGATGCCAAAGTAGAATGGGAAATCGAGGACCCAGAACTCTTTGAGCAATCTAAAGAAAACCCATGGGCTAAAGACTATGTTTTAATCGCTAACTTGAAGAGTGGAGTAGATGACAAGAACTACAAAGATGTTGAGTTTGGCTATGTGAAATTCGTTTATCGTGTAGAAGCGACAGACAATACAAACTATATCGAGTTAGATAAAGCGAAAGAAGCTTTTGCTAAGATTAACGAATTGCGAAAAGCACAAGGCTTAAAAGAATTGACTTGGTCAGATGATGTCTACAACTCACGTGCCTTGCCAAAAGCCCATACTATTTCACGTCAGTACGATAGCACAGGGTTTGTAGCTCGCCGTGAAGACAACGCAACAACAGTCGCAACGAAATGGTATAACAGTGGATTGAGAGAATTAATGCTCGATCCAAATGCCACAGAAGGTGCGGTAGCAGCAGTCATCAATGGCGACGGTAACTATTACTGGGCATTCATGTATAAATAATGCCTCTAGACAACCGTTATCGGAAAGAACTTATTTAATAACAATTCATTCCGATACCAAGGACACCCAAAGGATTTCTATCTTTTGGGTGTTTTTTCTCTCTCCGTATTATCCAACCACAGACGGAAGTCAAATGATAAAAATTTTGATAAAATAAAAAAGATGAGGTAGACTATGTGGAAAATACAAATTTTTATTTTCGTTGAAGCCATTTTGTTAACATTAGCAGCGATCACCATTTTATCAATTGATTTTTACAGATTTGTTGTCTTAATGGTACTTTTCTTGTTGCTTCTGTATTACTATTTTGGCAAACAAAAAGCGAATTTTCTATTAATCGCGCTGAGTGTGCTCTTATTTTTTATCGTGATGCTGAATCCTTTTGTGATTGCAGCCATTTTATTTGCGGTGGTTTATGGTTTATTGATTGCCTACCCTTATATGTATAAGGAAAATGAAGCAGTTGTGTTTGATGTTGAAGAGGATACGAAAATTCGTCAGGAAAAAACTCGATGGATTGGTGATTTACAACATTTTTCAAAGCAAAGTCGAGGGTATCGAGATCTGAATGTGATCCGAGTTTTTGGGAATGACACCCTCCATTTAGAGGAGGTAGCCATTTGCAATTGGGACAATGTAGTGATCATTCGGAAAGGGTTTGGAAATACAAAAATTATCTTACCGATTGATTTGGAATTGCATTTACAAATTAACACCCTGTATGGAGATCTGAAGTTTTTGGAACTTCCTGTCCGTAAAATGAGAAATGAAACCATAGACATTGAAACGGCACATTATCGGAGATCGCACCGTTCTGTAAAAATTGTGTTAGTTGGTATTGTTGGGGATGTTGAGGTGATTCGCGCATGAAGAAATTAGACTATCTCCTATTGTATTTCTATTCCCTAATGGTGGTTGCGGTCATTTGTCATACCATTTTCCATTTTGTTGGTTTTCAGTGGGGCAGACTTCTTTCAGATCTTTCCTTGCTTCAGTCATTCCTATTTTTGGTTTTTAGTCTGACGCTTGCATTGACGGCTTTGGTTGTCTTAATTATTAAAATCACGCAATTTGTAACGGTTCATGCAGTACAACAAAAGGTAGAATCTATCCTGACTGCTTCACAGCGAAAAGAAATTGCCCCCAAAGAATTGAATCAACAGTTAGATTTATTGGACAGCAAATTGCTTCGACTAGAAGAAAATTTACAAAAAAGTGAAAATCGTGTGATGCGAAATGAGGAAGAAATTGTGGAAATCGAGCGTAAGAGAATTGCGCGTGATCTACATGACACGGTTAGTCAAGAATTGTTTGCAGCCAATATGATTTTATCTGGAGTGGCAACACAGGCCCTTGAGTTAGAGAAAAGTCAGATCCAGCAGCAACTAAATGGTGTGTCAGATATTCTAGGTACAGCCCAAAATGATTTACGCGTCTTGCTCCTACATCTTCGTCCTACAGAATTGGAAGGAAAAAGTTTGGTAGAAGGGATGGAGATGATTTTTAGAGAATTGAAGGAAAAGAGTAACCTAGCAGTTGTCTTCCATCATAATGACGTGAGCATTCCAAAAGAAATGGAAGAACATCTATTTCGGATCGTCCAAGAAATTGTCAGCAATACCTTGAAACACGCTAGAGCTCAACAAATGGATGTCTTTTTGCATCAAGAAGGAAAACAACTTCATTTACGGATGGTAGATGATGGAATCGGCTTTGAGCAGGAAAAATTGGAACGATTGAGTTATGGGTTGAAAAATATTCAAGAACGTGTAGAAGACATGGCGGGAACCATTAAAATAAGAACGAGTCCTCAAAAGGGAGTGGCTGTAGATATTCGCGTTCCCCTCCTTGTAAAAGAGAAAAATGAAAAGGAAACTGTATGAAAGTATTATTAGTAGACGACCATGAAATGGTCCGATTGGGATTGAAAAGCTTTTTGTCCATGCAAACCGATATTGAGCAAGTCTTAGAGGCGAAAAATGGGCATGAAGGGGTGGAGTTGGCGCTGAAAGAAAGACCAGACGTCATCATCATGGATATTGTGATGCCAGAGCTAAATGGTATCGATGCGACTCTAGCCATCCTAAAAGAGTGGCCAGAAGCTAAAATTGTCATTTTGACGTCTTATTTAGATAACGAAAAGATTTACCCTGTCTTAGATGCCGGTGCAAAAGGGTATATTTTAAAGACCTCGTCAGCAACTGAGATCTTACAGGCTGTCAGAAAGGTTGCAAAGGGAGAATTTGCAATTGAGACAGAAGTTAGTCAAAAGGTTGAGTCCCGAAAGAACCATGCTGAATTACATGATGATTTGACAGCTAGAGAACGAGATATTCTGGCTCTATTAACAAAAGGCTATGAAAATCAACGAATAGCAGATGAACTCTTCATTTCTTTAAAAACAGTGAAGACCCATGTTTCCAACATCTTATCGAAATTGGAAGTCAGTGATCGGACGCAAGCAGTCGTCTATGCCTTTCGACACCATCTGGTGAATCAAGAAGATTTTTAAAAGGAAACATGCTATAATAGAGCATGATCATAAGGGGGAGACAAGTGGACGCAAAATTACGTTATAAAGCGAAAAAAGTAAAAATCGTCTTTTTTGATATTGATGATACGTTACGTGCAAAAGAAACTGGATTGATCCCAGAATCTGTCAAAGACGTCTTTCATCAGTTGAAAGAAAAGGGAATCCAAACAGGGATTGCAACCGGTAGAGGGGTTTTTGGGGTCGTTCCTGAAATCATGGACTTAAAGCCTGATTTTCTAGTAACCTTAAACGGTGCCTATATAGAAGATACAAAGGGAACTGTGATCTACCAATCACCAATCAATGAAGCAATCGTTTCTTCCTTTGTGGATTGGGCCAAAGAATCCGAGATTGATTATGGGTTAGTGGCTAGTCATCAAGCTGCTCTGTCCAATCGGACACCCTTGATCAGTGATGCTATTGACATCATTTATCCTAACTTACCCGTAGATCCAGATCTGCATTTGAAAGAACCTATTTTCCAAATGTGGACCTTTGATGAAAAGGATAGTGAGCTAGAGTTGCCCCCTTCTTTGCAAGAGGACTTGCGCCTAGTTTCGTGGCATCCCCATTCGTCAGATGTTGTTCGCTTTGAAGCTTCAAAAGCTTCAGGAGTTTCTCATCTTGTAAATCATTTGGGCTTGAAGCCAGAGAATGTTTTAGTATTTGGGGATGGATTAAATGATCTAGAACTGTTTGATTACGCTGGAATTAGTATCGCAATGGGAAAATCTGCTCCAGAGTTACAAGAAAAAGCTGATTATATCACTAAGAATTTAGAAGAAGATGGCATATTCTATGCCTTAGAGGAGTTAAATATGGTTGAAAAAGAATTGACATTACCACAGTTAGAACTTGCTACGGTTGACGGTCCTGTCGCTGTGATCAAAACCAATCACGGTGAGATGAACATTCAATTGTTCCCGGATCAAGCGCCAAAAACAGTTGCAAACTTTGTAGCTCTTGCTAAGTCTAGCTATTATGATGGTGTCATTTTCCATCGGATTATTAAAGATTTTATGATCCAAGGGGGAGATCCAACAGGCACAGGTATGGGTGGTGAATCCATCTATGGGGAGAGCTTCGAAGACGAGTTTTCAAAAGAATTGTACAATATTCGCGGAGCCCTTTCAATGGCAAATGCTGGACCAAACACAAATGGCAGCCAATTCTTTATTGTACAAAATCAACATCTCCCATATTCGAAAAAGGAATTGGTCCGCGGTGGCTGGCCTGAAAAAATTGCTGAAATCTATACGACAGAAGGGGGAACTCCTCACCTAGATCAACGCCATACCGTATTTGGACAATTGATGGATGAAGCTTCTTTTGCTGTGTTGGATGAGATCGCGGCTGTTGAGACCGGGATGATGGATAAGCCAGTAGAAGATGTCGTGATTGAAACCATCGAGATTGAGGACTAATATGAAAATTGGAGATAAGTTAGAAGGGACCATTACAGGCATTCAACCTTATGGTGCCTTTGTCGAACTAGAGTCGGGTGTCACAGGCTTGATTCATATCTCAGAGATTAGAAGTGGTTATGTAAGTAATATTCATGATATTCTTTCAATTGGAGAAAAAGTCTTTGTCCAAGTCATCGATGTTGATGAATATTCTAAGAAAGCTAGCCTCTCTCTGAGAACACTAGAAGAAACACCACAACGAAGTATTCGACACCATCGTTTTTCAAATGACCGCCACAAGAGTGGTTTTGCACCCTTAGCTCAACAGATGCCGACCTGGGTCAAAGAAGGAAAGGTATTCTTTAGCAAACAAGAAAAAAAATAAAAACTTCGATAGGTTGATGAAACCTACCGAAGTTTTTTTAATATAGAGAATTATTCAAATTCGTAAAGGGTAGTAGAAAGGTAACGTTCTCCATTATCTGGTGCAAGAGCAAGAACTTTTTTACCGCTACCCAATTCTTTTGCGACTTCAATAGCAGCATAGATAGCAGCTGCGCTTGAGATTCCGACTAAGAATCCTTCAGCTCCACCGATAGCGCGTGCAAGTTCGAAAGCTTCTTCTGAAGATACGCGACGAACACCATCATATGCATTAGTGTCTAAAGTATTTGGGATAAAGCCTGCTGAAATCCCTTGGATTTTATGTGGTCCAGGTTTTTCACCAGAAAGGACTGCAGATTCATTGGCCTCAACGGCATAGACTTTGACAGCAGGATTATTCTTTTTCAAAGTATGAGAAATACCAGAAACAGTACCACCAGTACCAACACCTGCGACAAAAGCATCTAAACCATCTTTTCCAAAGGCATCAACGATTTCTTGTCCTGTTGTTCTTTCATGTACCTCTGGGTTAGCAGGGTTTTCAAATTGAAGAGGAAGGAAGCCATTTCTTTCTGCAGCGATTGCTTCAGCTTTAGCGATAGCGCCTTTCATTCCTTCACTTCCAGGAGTCAAAACGAGTTCAGCTCCATAGGCTTGGATGATTTTACGACGTTCCACACTCATGGTTTCAGGCATGACAATCACAACTTTGTAGCCTTTAGCTGCGCCAACCCATGACAAACCAATCCCTGTGTTCCCACTAGTTGCTTCGACAATGGTATCACCTGGTTTGATCAAGCCATCCGCTTCAGCTTTTTCAATCATGCTCAAAGCAATCCGGTCTTTAACAGATGATCCAGGATTGAAGGCTTCGAGTTTGACATAGACATCTGCAGCTCCTTCAGGAACAAGACGGTTCAATTTGACAATCGGAGTGTTCCCAATCAATTCTGTAATATTTTCATAAATAGCCATAATATACCTCAGTTCTAGGTTTTCTTGATACTAACCAGTATAGTCCCTTGTGAGAAGAATGTAAAATATAGAAATTTTATGGGTGTGATAAAAAAAAACTATCGTTGCCGATAGTATTATTAATTATTTTTCTACAGAAAGCAGGGGTACTTCAACCTCACGAATTCCTTGGTCCTCAATAATGACTTTGCCATTGTAAAATTCGACTAAAGCCGCTGTGATAGAGTTTGTGTTTTCTTTATCCACAAAAATCGTTGTCATCACCTGATCTGTGAACATCGGATCTTGTTCTGCCAATTGATGGTCTTTTAAGAAATTAGCAAATTCTTGGTATTGGGAATAAGAAAGTGTGATCCCAAGAACCACTTGCTCTTTGATTTCTACCAGTCCAATTTCTCGAACTGCTTGTGCCACACTTCCAGCATAAGCACGAATCAGACCGCCAGCACCTAATTTAATACCTCCGAAATAGCGAGTAACCACGACACAACTATTAGTGATGCGATGATTCTCCAAAACTCCTAACATCGGTACCCCAGCTGTTCCACTAGGCTCTCCATCGTCACTGGTCCGTTTGATGTCACTTTGTTCCCCAATGATGAAAGCAGAGCAGTTATGTGTAGCCTTATAGTGTTCTTTTTTGATGGCATTGATAAAATCTCTAGCTTCCTCTTCAGAGGAGACTCGCTTGACATGACAAATGAATTTTGATTTTTTGATTTCTTCTTGAACAGTGCCGTTCTCTTTAAATGTAACATATTCCATATTCTTATTTTACAAAAAAAGAATGATTTTCTCCAACTTTTGCGAATTAATAAGTATGAAGATAGAAGATTCTTATGGAAGACTCTTAACGGAGAGTCAAATGACAAATGATCTAAAAGAAATTGCCCAAGAACTTCCAGCTATAGAAAAAGAGAATGGAAGGTACCATTGCTTTCGATGTGGCAGTTTGATTGATCAGAAACTTTGGAAGTTGAGTGAGGAGGTGCTGTATTGTAGAGCCTGTATCCAATTGGGAAGGATCCGGAGTGATCAAAAACTTTATACTATTGCACAGCGAGACTTTGAAGGTCAAGAGGTGCTAAACTGGAAAGGGACCTTGACTTCCTATCAACAAGAGGTATCTGAAGGACTTATCCAAGCAGTTAAAGCAGGAAAACATGCCTTGGTACATGCTGTGACAGGAGCTGGAAAAACGGAAATGATGTATCAGGTTGTAGCAACAGCGATCAAGGCAGGAAAAGCAGTCTGTATTGCTACCCCAAGAATCGATGTCTGTATCGAACTGTACGGAAGGATGAAGGAAGATTTTTCCTGCCCCATCTCTTTACTTCATGGAGAATCGGAGCCCTATTTTAGAACACCTTTGGTGATCGCTACAACCCATCAATTGCTAAAGTTTTATCAGGCCTTTGATCTCCTTATTATAGATGAAGTAGATGCTTTTCCCTATGTAGACAATCCAATCTTATATAAAGCAGCTCAGAATGCAATAAAAAAAGAGGGGAATACCCTATATTTAACAGCAACCTCTACAGATGAGTTAGATAAAAAGGTCAAGAAAAAAGAAATCATTCGTTATAGTCTTCCAAGAAGATTTCATGGGAACCCGCTAGTGGTCCCTGAAATAAAATGGGTGCCGAAAATTAGAGAAAAAATAGAAAAAGGAAGAATCCCTTACCAACTATTGCAACTGATTAAGAAACAAAGACAGACTCACTACCCATTGTTAATCTTTGTATCTGAAATAGAATTAGGACAACAATTTACCGAGAACTTAAAAAAATACTTTTCCAAAGAAACAGTAGGTTTTGTATCCTCACAGACAACAGACCGTCTACGAATGGTAGAAGAGTTTAGAAACAGAGCCATAACCATGCTAGTCTCTACAACAATTTTAGAAAGAGGAGTGACTTTTCCGTTTGTAGATGTCTTTGTTTTAGAAAGTAATCACAAATTATTTACTAAAAGTGCTCTCGTACAAATTTCAGGAAGGGTCGGTCGAAGTAAAGAAAGACCAACAGGTAAACTACTTTTTCTATCAGATGGCATAACACGAGAAATGAAGAAAGCGATCAAAGAAATAAAGGAAATGAATCAGGAGGCTGGATTTTGAAAGAATGTCTGCTTTGTACTAAAGAGTTGAAAACTGGTGAACATTTCACAGACCTTATTTTTATGAATCAACAAGAAGAATGGATTTGTAAAGAATGCAAAGAAGACTTCGAACAAATTGGCGAAATCCATTGTCCTAGATGTTATAAAGATAAGGAGGAGAAAGTATGTAAAGATTGCGAATACTGGATACAAAAGGGGAATATGGTAGAACATGAAGCATTATATAGATATAATGCAGCAATGAAGGACTATTTCAAGCGATATAAATTTGAAGGAGATCGTTTATTAGGAATGGTATTTGCATGTGAAATCAAAAAAGCCTTGAAAAAATATAAAAGCTATACGATAATACCGACTCCAATCAGCCATGGAAAAAAGCAGGAGAGAGGATTTAATCAGGTTTCGACTATATTAGATTTTGCAGAAATAAAGTACAGCAGTCTCTTCCAAAAAGAAGACAGCTTAGCCCAATCAAAAAAAACAAGAGAAGAAAGATTAAAAACCACTCAACACTTTCAATTAAAAGAAGAAGTTTCAAAAAAGCAGAAATATCTTATCTTTGATGATATCTACACAACGGGCAAAACAATCGAATTAATGAAGCGCCTACTAATTGAAAAAGGTGTGAAAGAAATAAAGACATTTTCAATCGCAAGGTAAAAAAAGATTTGCAAAAAGTTTATGAAAGCGTTATAATATACATATAAATAAAAACATAATGTTTAGAAAGTAGGTACTAATATGATTAAATATAGTATCCGTGGTGAAAACCTAGAAGTAACAGAAGCCATTCGCGACTATGTCGTTTCTAAACTCGAAAAGATTGAAAAATATTTTCAGGCAGATCAAGAGCTAGACGCTCGAGTAAACTTAAAAGTTTACCGTGAAAAGACCGCAAAAGTAGAAGTAACCATTCCACTTGGATCTATTACACTGCGTGCAGAAGATGTCTCTCAAGATATGTACGGTTCAATTGATCTGGTTGTAGATAAAATTGAACGTCAAATTCGTAAGAATAAAACAAAAATCGAAAAGAAAAATCGTGTTAAATCTGGTGCAGGTAAATTGTTTACCGATGCAGTTGTAGAAGAAGTAGCAACCACAGAAAAAGTTGTTCGCTCAAAAACAATTGATCTAGAGCCAATGGATTTAGATGAAGCGATCCTTCAAATGGATCTATTAGCACACGACTTCTTCATTTATCGTGATGCAGAAGACAACACAACAAATGTGATCTACCGTAGAGAAGATGGAGACATCGGTCTATTGGAAGTAAAAGAATAGAGATCAAAAAGAGATTGAAACCATCAATTAAATTATAGAGGAATCAGGAGCATTTATGCTCCTGATTTTTTTATATAAACCAAAAAAGTAAAAAAACTTCAAAAAAATAAAATTTTTTGAGAAAAAGTATTGACAGTAAGGGTAGGTCATGATATACTAATATAGTTGTCGCGCGAGAGCGACAAAGACCTTTGAAAACTGAACAAGACGAACCAATGTG
>CAKPZX010000007.1 GCA_934215455.1 uncultured Streptococcus sp. | reverse complement strand
ATATGGAGCCGGTGGGAGTCGAACCCACGTCCAAACACCTGCCAGCATATTTGTCTAC
Organism: uncultured Streptococcus sp.; assembly: GCA_934215455.1. GTDB lineage: Bacteria > Bacillota > Bacilli > Lactobacillales > Streptococcaceae > Streptococcus. The sequence goes on along the minus strand of CAKPZX010000007.1, from coordinate 48,287 downwards.
AACCATAGGTTATGTCTTATTTTAACAGCTACACGACACATAACTCAAGCCCTGTACCTGCGAGTCTATCAATCTCTTATCTAACTCCTAGACCAAGCTAGATCGTATCTCGCTAAAATTAAGACCTGTCATCAAACACGAGCGATTCGAATCGGGTCACGCCTGCTGGTGTTTAGGCAGCTAAAGCGTAAGAATTATTATTTTTTGCAGTTATATTTAACTGGCGTTTTACATCCGCTAGATGAGTTGCAAAATATGCCTCATAATGCCTGTCGAATCCGTAACGACCCCAAAACGAATACAATTAGTATATCAAAATGTAGCTAAAAATGCAAAAGAAAAAAATTGAACAAGAAGGCTTCCACTGGAGAGCTTCTTGTCCAATTAACTGTTCTTATTGAAGATTCAACTTGTACTTACTGATATAGTGAATCGTGAAGTACATAGAAACAATCTTGATGACTTCATAGATAAGACCTGGGATGAAGTTAGGTCCAAAATCATCAATATTTCCATAAACCAATGCAGACCCAACAGCATATGAATCTTTTAATGGATTGACTGCTGTACCGATGATACTTAAAACAATGCACAAGAGAAAGAAAAACAGAATAGCCTTAAATCCACGACGATTTTGGAAGAGTTGACCAAGTGCGATCGATACATAAAATAGGAAGATCCCTGAGGCTGTGGTAAAAATCCACCAAACGATAATCCAATAAGCAATAGAATGACTAAAAGCCTCAGCGATAATACTAAATACAGGAGAGAGGTCTTGTCCAATGACAGCGCCCATCACAATAATTGTGATAAAACCACTAAAAAATAGAAGGAATAGGCAGTAAAGACTCGCTACTAAAGCTCCCACAAATTTAGACAAAATGATCGCATGAGGGCTAGCCGGAAGGGTCCAGGTCAAGTAACCTTCACGTCCGTATAAGTTGGAATAGAAACGACGGATAATAATATAGTAGTTACTAAGATAAAGACCAATGACTCCTCCAAAAATGAGAATCCCAAGAGTCCCCGTTATAATTTGCATACTATTGGTTTCCATATCCACAAAACCATTTGTAGCACTTCCACCAATAACACCTGTAATCACTGACAAACCTAGTGCGATCAGGGTGATCAATAAATACCACTTAGCTGTCGATTTAAATTCATATTTTAATAATTTACCAAACATGGGTTCCTCCTAATAAACACGGAATTGATCACGGAAGATCTCATCGATTGATTTTCCGTGTTGATTGCGCATAACAGTCGTATTTTCATGCAAGAGGATTCTTCCTTGGTTGATGAAAATGGCCTCATCCAAAACTTGCTCAATATCCGCAATCAAGTGAGTAGAAATCAAGACAGAAGAGTTTGGACGTCTGTTTTGAATAATGGTCCGCAAAATATAATCACGCGCTGCTGGGTCAACCCCTCCGATTGGTTCATCAAGAACATACAAGTCCGCTTCACGACTCATCACCAAAATCAATTGCACTTTTTCCTTGTTCCCTTTTGAAAGGCTGTTCAATTTTTGATTTGGATGCAAATGCAAATCATTAAGCAATTGGTAGGCACGTTGGACATTAAAATCTGCATAAAAATCTTGGAAATAGCGAATAGCATCGACAATTTTCATATTTTCATTCAGATAAGTCGTATCTGGCAAATAGGAAACCACTTTTTTAGAAGCTGGGGATGGTAATTGCCCATGAATATAGATATTTCCAAGGCTTGGTTGCAACAAACCATTAATCAATTTAATGATGGTTGTTTTCCCGCTACCATTGGGACCCAAAAGGCCAATAATACGGCCAGGTTGGATGTTCAAACTAACATCCATGAGAGCAACTTCATGCCCATAATTCTTTGTCACATGGTCCAAGTAGACCAAAGGATACTGATTCATGTAAATCTCCTTTATTTTCTATTTATGCTATTATACCTTGTCCCCTTGATGATTGCAACTTTATCTGAAAATTTGCTAAGAATTTGTAAATGCTTGTTCAAAAAAACAGGGATAAATAAATCAGAGGTTAGGGAAACCCCAACCTCTGATTTGTTTTGATGCATAGAATGGTTAACTAATTCCAAGTGCAATCCGTGCGTAACGGCTCATCTTTTCAACCGTCCAAGCAGGATACCAGACCAACTTCACATCCACAGATGTCACTTCTTCTACTTCTGCTAAAACATCATGAATCTGATCTGTCAGAAGATCCGCTAATGGACATCCCATAGTCGTTAGGGTCATATCAATGATGGTTGCTCCAGTTTCACCGTCAAAATGGATCTCGTAGACAAGACCTAAATTGACAATGTCAATCCCAAGCTCCGGATCGATTACCTCTTCCAAAGCATTTAAGATTTTATTTTTAATTTCTTCAATTTGCTCAGTTGTATATGCCATATGACTTCCTTTTTTGCTATTTTACTCTCGATAGAATTTCTTGGCTCGGGTTAAAAAGATCCGCAGAACCTTCCTCGCTTCCGAATTTTTCGGCTCGGGTTAAAAAGATCCCCCGGAGCTGGCCACTCTTTGGTTTTTAGGTGGCCGTTAAAAAGGTCCCCCGGACCTGGCCACTCTTTGGTTTTTAGGTGGCCGTTAAAAAGGTCCCCCGGACCTGGCCACTCTTTGGTTTTTAGGTGACCGTTAAAAAGGTCCCCCGGACCTTTTTAATCCTCTATAAAGTCACGCAATGGTTTGCTTCTGCTTGGGTGGCGGAGTTTGCGGAGGGCTTTGGCTTCGATCTGACGGATCCGTTCACGGGTCACGTTGAAGACTTTCCCCACATCTTCCAAGGTCCGCATTTTTCCATCATCGAGACCAAAACGAAGACGCAAAACATTTTCTTCACGGTCTGTCAGAGTATCGAGGACTTCATCCAATTGTTCGCGTAGTACCACACGAGTGGTGTAGTCTACTGGATTTTCAATCACTTCGTCTTCGATGAAATCTCCCAAATGGCTATCGTCTTCTTCCCCGATTGGAGTTTCAAGAGAAACAGGCTCTTGCGCAATCTTCAAGATTTCACGCACCTTGTCTGGTGTCATATCCATACGTTCAGCGATTTGTTCAGGTGTTGGATCTTGTCCCAATTCTTGTAAAAGATTGCGTTGTTCACGAACCAACTTGTTAATGGTTTCCACCATGTGAACAGGAATCCGAATGGTACGCGCTTGGTCTGCAATGGCACGAGTGATGGCCTGACGGATCCACCAAGTAGCATAAGTAGAGAACTTGAACCCTTTGGTATAGTCGAACTTATCAACCGCCTTCATCAAGCCCATGTTTCCTTCTTGGATCAAATCCAAAAATTGCATTCCACGACCAACGTAACGTTTCGCAATGGATACAACCAAACGAAGGTTAGCTTCTGCTAGACGTTGCTTAGCTTCCAAGTCACCTTGTTCCACCAAGATAGCCAATTCTTGTTCTTCCTCATTGGTCAAAAGAGGAACAACCCCAATTTCTTTCAAGTACATCCGTACCGGGTCATTGACCTTAGCAGAGTTGCTTCCAAGCAATTCCTCATCTGACAACTCTGGCTCTTCCTCATTGTTCAACACACGCGCACTTGGGTTGCCGTCTTTATCAGTGATCGAAATTCCTGCATCTTGAATACGTTGCAAAAGATCTTCAATCCCATCTGCATCTAGCGTGAATGGAATAACCAATTGGTCATTAATTTCATCATCTGTTGCAGTTCCGCTTTTCTTGTGGCTGCGAATAAATTCTGCAATTTGAACGTCCAATGTTGTAATATCTTTTTGTTCTTTAGCCATTCTTACTCCATTCTTCTTTTTTGAGCGATTAAACGCTCGAGTTCCAATAAAGCTTTTTCCGCATCCCCTATTGAGGAAGCTTCCTTCACTTTATTTCCAATTTGTTGACTTTCTTTTCGAAGAAGTTCACGATTCCGCGTCGCTTCTACTTCTTCTAACTCACCATCTGCTATCTCTTCTGGTAAATCTTCTTCTAACATGCGGTACCAGGCGTGCTGGACCCCTTCAGGCTGCTCGGATAGATCCTGAGAGGTGACTTCTCCATTTTGACAGAGCAATTGATACAAGATCTGTAACTCCGGCGTGTCGAAGGTAAAATCAGGTTGCAAACGGTAATCATTGAGGACCATTGGAAAATCCTTCATCCTACTTAATAAATGATTTTCCGCCTTGATCAAGCGCGTCATCCCACGATTCGGCAAGAGCTCCACTGAAAAATTCGACGTTTTTGATCGTCCACCTTCTTGTGCTTCTTGCCGTTGATGTAAGCGACTATTATTGACAATTTGCTCAATCTGTAAGTAATCAAAGTCCGGTAATAAATCGGCCAACTTATAAATATAGGTGTTTTGCGCTGTAATGGAGCGCGTCTGGGCGATCATCGGTGCCAGCTTTTCGACAAACTCAATTTGCGCCTGCAAGTTCTCAATATACTGGGGTTTCCAGTAGTGCATCAAGAATTCAACCTTACTGATTCGAGAATTCTTCAAGAGGGTAGCTAGATCTTCTGGGGACGTCTTTTGGAGGTATTCATCAGGGTCCATCTGATCAGGGATACGGACGATCTCCAACTCCAGATCCTGCAAGACATCCAAGGCCTTAGCTGTTGCTTCAAGTCCTGCCTTATCCCCATCATAGGTCAAGATGACCTTTTTGGTAAAATGAGACAGGTGCTGGACGTGCTCTGGTGTCAAAGCTGTCCCCATGGAGGCGACTGCATTTTCTATCCCAGCTCGATATGCCGCAATGACATCCATAAAGCCTTCCATGATATACATTTCATGTTGCTTTTTGGCGCTCGTCTTGGCTTGATCCAAATGATAAAGTTCATAACTTTTATTAAATAGACGGGTACTACGACTATTCTTGTACTTAGCTTGATGACTGCCATCCTCCGTCAGTTTCCACAACCTACCAGAAAAGGCAATGACCCGTCCACTATCATCCGTCAAGGGAAACATGATCCGATCCTGAAAGGCATCAAAAACCGTTCCTGCATCTGAGATTGTAAACAAACCTGAATCGGTAATCACTTTCTCAGAGAATTTCTCAGAGAGATTTCGATAGAGATAATTTCCTTCTGTAGGCGCTAAGCCCAATTGAAAATGTCGGATTACTTCATCCGTCAGACCACGTTCATGCAGATAGTGTCGCGCTTCTTCCCCCATCTTAGTCGTCATCAAAATCGCCTGATAAAACTTACTAGCTTCCTGATGAATCTCATAAAGTTCTTGGTTTGGATTGACAGACGCTGATTGGGCAGGTCTTGCCTGGTACTGAAGCGCAATGCCAGCCTTGTCCGCTACGATCTGGACCGCATCCATAAAGGCGACTCCACGGTAGTCCTCAATAAACTTAAAGACATCTCCAGAGCGACCACATCCGAAACAATGGTAAAACTGCTTGTCTTCAACGACATTAAAGGAAGGAGTCTTTTCACCATGAAAAGGACAGAGGCCTAAAAAGTTACGGCCCGCCTTGGTCAAAGAAACAACTTCTCCAATGACTTCAACAATGTTTACACTGTTTTTAATTTCTGCAATCAGCTCTTTATCAACCATAAACAGTGCCTCCATTTTACCATAGATTATCACTTTATATTTTATACTAAAAGTTAGTAAAAGTAAATTTTTTCCTACCGATTTCACACAGAAAAGAAAAGATTTTCAACCTTTATCACTAATTTTAAAAAAAATTGGGCATATTTCTTGTCAGTCGCAATTTTTTCCGTTATACTATCATAGTAAAAAATTATTATGAAAGGACATATATAGGATATGTTAAAAGAATTGAAAGCTTTCCTCCTTCGTGGAAACGTTGTTGACCTTGCTGTTGCAGTGATTATCGGGGCTGCATTTGGTGCCATCGTGACATCACTTGTTAACGATATCATCACACCACTTATTTTGAACCCAGCTTTGAAAGCTGCTGGTGTTGATAAAATCGCTGAATTGTCATGGAACGGTGTTGCTTACGGTAGCTTCTTGAGCGCAGTAATCAACTTCATCGTCATTGGAACTGTTCTCTTCTTTATCGTTAAAGCTGCTGAAAAAGCACAAAACCTTGGTAAAAAAGAAGAAGCTGTCGAAGAAGAAGCTGCTGCTCCTACTCAAGAAGAGTTGCTTGCTGAAATCCGCGACTTGCTTGCAAACAAATAATCAGAAAAAAGATCCGATCTTCTAGCTGGAAGGTCGGTTTTTTTGTCTTTGATAGATGAGAAAAAAACAAAAAACAGACCGAAGTCTGTTTCTGTATTCAATTAGAATTTTTTACGTTTACGAGCTGCTTCTGATTTACGTTTACGTTTTACAGAAGGTTTTTCATAGAATTCACGTTTGCGTGTTTCTTGAAGAGTACCAGCTTTAGTAACCGCACGTTTGAAACGACGAAGAGCATCGTCAAGAGATTCATTCTTACGTACTACTGTTTTTGACATATTTTTCACTCCCTTCAAGCCTAAAATCTTAATTATTTTATCATACTTTAAAGGTGCTGTCAAGATCTTTTAAAACTTTTCTAGCCTTCCTAACCTTCATGCCATTTCTTTTTTCCGACTTTTTCATTCTTCCTATTTTATGATACAATGGAAACAAAGAAAACCCTGAAGGAGATACCATGTCAGAAATTTATGATATTACGATTGTTGGGGGCGGACCAGTTGGTCTGTTTGCTGCTTTTTATGGCAATATGCGCCAAGTTAAAGTCAAACTGATTGATTCCTTACCTCAACTGGGAGGGCAACCAGCCATTCTCTATCCAGAAAAAAGTATCCTCGATGTACCCGGATTTACCAATTTAACAGGTGAAGAATTAAGCAACCGCTTGATCGAGCAAGTCAAACGATTCGATACACCGATCTTCCTCAATGAAACTGTAGAGGATATTCAAAAAGAGGGTGACCTCTTCATTATCACTACTTCTCGACAGGTTCATCAGTCTAAAGCAGTTATCATTGCCATGGGTGGCGGTGCCTTTAAGCCACGCGCTCTTGATATCGAGGGAGCTGAAGACTTTGATAACGTCCACTACCATGTTTCAAACATCCAACAATATGAAGGACAACAGGTGACCGTCCTTGGTGGTGGGGACTCTGCTGTGGACTGGGCTCTTGCTTTTGACAAGATTGCTCCAACTACAATCGTTCACCGACGGGACAACTTTCGTGCCTTAGAACACAGTGTAGAAGAACTCAAGCAATCTTCTGTCAGCATCAAAACACCATTTGTTCCTAGCCGCTTGATTGGCGAAAATGGTCATGCCACTCATCTTGAAATCACAAAAGTTAAATCCGATGAAACCGAACTCATCCCGATTGATCACTTATTTGTCAACTATGGCTTTAAATCTTCTATCGGAAACTTGAAAGAATGGGGTGTAGAATTGCAACGCCATAAAATCAAGGTGAACCAAAAACAAGAAACCAGCCTTCCTGGAATTTATGCCTGTGGAGACTGCTGCTTCTACGAAGGAAAGATTGATCTCATCGCTACAGGTCTGGGGGAAGCTCCAACAGCCGTAAACAATGCCATCAACTACATCTATCCAGATAAGAAAGTCCAACCAACCCACTCAACTAGTTTATAATAAAAAAGGCCTTTGGCCTTTTTTAAATTGAAGTCAAACTATTTTAAGTTAATCGATTCTGCAAAGAAGTAAAAATGAGTTCCTATTTTTAGTATGAATCAAGAAAATACAAAAACTTTCCGCTGTGAGAAAAGTGCCTGAAACAATACGTTTCAGGCACTCGGGAGTTTTGAGACATTAGGCTCAAAACTAAGTCATGGAACTTCTATGAAGTTCGCTGACGTCCGTACTCACCTAAGGAAAGTTTTTAAAAAGACTTTAACCTCATTATAAAAGGCCTTTGGCCTTTTTTATTTGTCTAAATCGTCTGCGATCTTATTGATCTTACGCAAGCGGTGGTTAACACCGCTTTTTGAAATAGGTTGTTGCAAACTATCGGCGATCTGCTGGATAGAATAATCTGGATGGTTCATCCGGATATAGGCAACTTCTTGCAGGTCACTTGGTAAACTTCCTAGACCGACCGTATCCACAATTTTACTAATATTATTAATGGTTTTCATGCTAGCTGTGACTGTTCGCTGAATGTTGGCCATCTCGGCATTATTGGCCCGATTGAGGTCATTGCGCGTCTCTCTCATGACCTTGATGGACTCAAATTCCTGCATAGCTTGCATGGCCTCTACTACAATGAGAAAATCAATAATATCTTCCGCTCGTTGCAGATAGGTCACCACTCCTTTTTTCCGCTCGATGGTTTTCGCATCTAGTAAAAATCCTTGCATGAGAAGGGCAATTCCTTCTGCGTGGTCTGTGTAAACAGAATGAATTTCCAACTGGTACTTTCCTTTTTCAGGATCCTTGATGGAACCACTCGACAGAAAAGCCCCACGAAGATAAGCACGACTAGCTACTTCATCTTCTAAAACACTAGCATCAATGCCCGTCTCAATCCCAAAGAAGGCATCTGCCAAATGCAAGTCAGCAAGAATTTCTTCCACCTTTTCATCCAAAAACACTGTGTAAACACGATTTTTTTTCAAGTTGGTTTTTTGGTGGTGGCGAATATCCGATTTGGCCTCATAGAAATGATGCAACAATTCATAAATATGGCGGGCAATCTTGGCATTTTCTGTCGTCACCGAAAGCGTCAAGCCCCCCATTGAAATCCCAAGACTTCCAGACATCTTGATTATGGCAGCCAATTCACTCTTTTCAAATCGCTTGAGAGACAATAATTCTTCTTTGACACGAACCGTAAAACTCATTTTCTCACCTGCACGATCTGCATCAACTCTTCGACCACTTTTTCACCATCATGAAAAGCTCCTCCATTGACCAGCTTTAAGAAATCAGAAGAAATCACTTGGGGAACTTGCGAGTGGAGCCCCTTGAAATCGTGCTCTACCTGCACCAAGTATTCATCAAATTTGTTACTGTTCATGTAAGCTGCGGGAACCTGATTGATATTGACAAGGACGGTATCGATGAACTTCTCTCCCAAATGTTTATGAAGAACGGCAACGTGGTCACTGTCTGTGAAATGCTCAGTTTCTCCTCTTTGGGTCATGATGTTACAAACATAGGCTACTTGAGCCTTGGTTTCGAGGATGGCTTTCCCAATCTCATCGATCATCAAATTTGGAAGGATCGAGGTAAAGAGCGAACCAGGACCTAAGACGACCATATCACTTTCAAGAATAGCTTCCACCACTTTTTTACTAGCTTTTGGACGCTCTTGATCAAAGGTATTGGTCACATAGACATGATCAATCATGCCAGTGTAGTTGGCAATGTGGCTTTCTCCTAACACTTCTTTTCCATCTTGAAAGACAGCATGAAGGGTCAAGGGACTATCACTGGAAGGATAGATCTTGCCGGTCGTATGAAAGAATTTAGTTAACAACTGCATGGCATTATAGGTCGAGCCTTGCATCTCTGAAATCCCTGCAATGATCAAGTTTCCCAAAGGGTGTCCGGCCAAAGGTCCATCATCATCTGCAAAGCGGTATTGAAAGACCTTCTCATAAAAACGAGGCATATCTGACATGGCAACCAGCACATTTCTAAGATCTCCAGGTGGTGTCAATTTTTGGATGTTCTTCCGCAATTCACCTGAACTACCGCCATCATCTGCAACGGTTACAATGGCAGTGATATCGACCGGTTTCTTTCTAAGACTATCGAGAATAACAGAAATCCCTGTTCCTCCTCCAATAACGGTTACTTTAGGTTTTCTCATGAGCGATTCACCGTTTCTTTCCGTCTGTCCTTGTCCCTATGACTGCAATTGACCTGCCAATTTTTTTCTAAATCATGCGCTAAGCGCTCTGCAAAGGCTACTGATCGGTGTTGCCCACCGGTACAGCCCATAGCGATGGTGAGAACGGATTTACCCTCCCGTTTATAGGACGGTAAAATAGGAACGATCAAGTCATGAAGATGACTGTAAAACTCCTCTGATTCAGGGTGATCCATGACATAATCATAGACTGCTGGATCTTGACCGGTTAAATTCCGAAGTTCCAATTTGTAGTAGGGATTTGGAAGAAAACGCACGTCAAAGACAAGGTCAGCATCGATCGGAAGTCCATATTTAAACCCAAATGACATGACCTCAACCCGAAAATCTGGCTGATTGTCTTGACTGGCAAATTGTTCTGCGATCGTTTTTCTCAGATTACGAGGTGTCAACTCAGTCGTGTCCACCACATTTTGACTGATATTTTTTAAAGGAGACAAGAGCTCTCGCTCTAAGGTAATCCCATCTAAAACACGGCCATCTGCTGCTAGTGGGTGACTACGACGAGTTTCCTTGTATCGTGCTACCAACTCACTGTCCGTAGCATCCAAGAACAAGACTTTGAAATCCAGGTCTTCTTGGTTGTCCAATTCATCCAAAATGGTGCGAATTTCATTGAAAAAAGAACGGCTCCGCATATCCACAACAACGGCTAATTTATTGTTATCGGGACTGTGGCGCATGAGCTCAATAAATTTCAGCAAGAGCGCCGGTGGCATATTATCGATGGTAAAGTAACCCAAATCCTCAAACGATTGGATGGCGACGGTCTTGCCCGCACCGCTCATCCCTGTTACCATGACCAGTTGAATCTTACTTTCTGTCATTTTCTCCTCCCATAAATAAAACAGAGTGGCCTACAGTTTCCTGCTCTCCACTCTGTCTTTTTGTCTTTGAATGGTTATTAGGCTTTGATTTCCGCAATAACTTCAATTTCAACCTTCACATCACGTGGCAGGCGTGCTACTTCAACAGCAGATCGAGCTGGAAACTCTGTAGTAAAGACTGTTTTATAGACCTCATTAAAAGGTACAAAGTCATTCATATCACTTAAGAAACAAGTGGTTTTCACCACGTGGTCAAAGTCTGTCCCAGCCTCTTCCAAAATAGCCCCAATATTCTTTAAGACTTGTTCTGTTTGTTCTTGGATGGTTTCGCCAATGATTTCGCCTGTTTCAGGTGACAAGGGAACTTGTCCACTTGCAAAGAGAAGATTCCCTACGATTTTCCCTTGAACATAAGGTCCAATTGCTGCGGGTGCTTTATCTGTATGAATTGTTTTTGCCATAGTATTCTCCAAGTCTATTTACTTCTGCTGGTTTTCTTTTGCTAATTTTTCCCTTTGTAAGCGCAATTTGCGCTTAGGATTTAGCGTATTAAAGAGTTCTTCTAGTTTTTCAGCATTCCAAACATCGGCTGCTGAAACAAAATTTCCATTTTCATCTCGAAAAGATATTGGTTTATCTCCCACTGAAAAAGCCTCACTTCTTATTTGGAATCCTTGATCCTCTGGGGATCTATCCTAATCTACAAACTCAAATTCAAATTTACCGATCCGGACAATATCGCCATCTTTTGCCCCACGCGCACGGAGAGCTTCATCAACACCCATGCCACGCAATTGACGAGCAAATTTCATGACCGCTTCATCACGATCGAAATTCGTCATATTAAAGAGTTTTTCAAGTTTTTCACCAGACAAGACCCAAGCGGCATCGTCATCCCGACTGATGTCAAAGGCTGGCTGGTCTTCATCAAAGCCATAGTAGACTTCTTCTTGGGCCATTTCGTCTTCTGAATACAAGAGGAATTCTGGCGTTTTGTCTAACAATTCTGCCGTTGCTTCTAACAAGTTGTCCAAACCTTGATGCGCCAAACTAGAGATCGGGAAGATCTGTGGCAGTTCATCAAACTCATCGTAATTGGCTGCCAATTTCTTCTTGAACTCTTTCAAATTTTCTTGGCTCTCCGGCATATCCATCTTATTTGCCACGATAATCTGAGGACGTTCCATCAAACGAAGATTATAGGTTTCAAGCTCTTTATTGATTTGAACATAATCTTCATAAGGATCGCGTCCTTCACTGGCTGACATATCAATAACATGCAAGATAACACGGGTGCGCTCGATGTGACGAAGGAACTGGGTTCCTAGTCCAACACCTTGGCTAGCTCCTTCAATCAATCCAGGAAGGTCTGCGACTGCAAAGGATTCACCTGATGGCGTCCGAACCATGCCCAAGTTTGGAACGATGGTAGTGAAATGATAAGCTCCAATCTTTGGTTTGGCTGAAGTGATGACACTAAGAAGGGTTGATTTCCCTACTGATGGGAAGCCAACCAAACCAACGTCTGCCAAGACCTTGAGCTCTAATTCGAGTTCGCGTTCTTGACCAGGTTCCCCGTTCTCAGAAATCTCTGGAGCTGGATTCTTTGGAGTGGCAAAACGAATATTTCCACGTCCGCCACGGCCACCGTGGGCGACAATGTACTCTTGTCCATTTTCAACTAGGTCTGTAATGACCTTACCAGTCTCTGCATCTCGGACGGTCGTTCCTTGAGGGACTCGTACATAGAGATCTTCTGCTCCCCGTCCGTGCATCCCTTTGGTCATTCCTTTTTCCCCATTTTGGGCTTTGAAATGACGGTTATAACGGAAGTCCATCAAGGTGCGCAAGCCTTCGTCTACTACGAAGATGACATTGCCACCACGACCTCCATCACCACCCCAAGGCCCGCCATTAGGGACATATTTTTCACGGCGAAAGGCCACCATGCCATCGCCGCCATTTCCAGCCTTGACCTTAATCTTGGCTGTATCTAAAAACATACTCATAAATAGATGATTTCCTTTATTTCTGTGTGCGTCTTAGTAAGAAAGAGCACCAATTGCGGTTGCAAAGATTGCACCAACCGTTACAATCAACATAATCACAATGACCACCATCGTGATCATTTCAAATGGTGTTTTTTTACGTTTTCCGTTATCTCCAAAAGCCACTTCTAATACCTCGATTACTATAAATTCATTAGCCCTATTTTACCACGAAATAGGGGATTTTTCAAATCGAGCCTACACAAAAAGATCAGACAGAAGTCTGATCTTTCATTGATCATTTTAAGAATCTTTTCTTACACGTAAAATTCCAACCGATAGAACTGCTAGGAAGACACCCATGACAAGAACCACCGGTGTCATCTTTTCACCTGTACTTGGAAGAACTTTTTTCTTACCAGGTTTTGGAGCTTCTTCTTTAACAGAAGATGAAGATGATTTCAATGAAGAACTTGATGTGGATGTTGAGTTCGATGTAGAACTGGAACTCGATGAAGATGATGAACTTGATGAAGAACTAGAACTCGTTGAAGATGATGAGCTTGATGAAGAACTAGAACTCGTTGAAGATGATGAGCTTGATGAAGAACTAGAACTTGATGAGGAGGTTGAGCTAGGAGTCGGTGGTGTTTGTTCTTTCTCACCTAATCCCTCTCCAGATCCTGTTTCCAATCTCACCTCACGGGTCAAGGTACGAGGTGCTGGGAAATTGGTTGCCGTCCATGTTAATGTATTATGGACAATATCGCCTACTTTCGTTCCAGGTGCCACTTTCGTAGAATATTCAATATACATTGGCCAATTGTAGTTATCACCAAATTCAATAGTAAAACCAGTGATCTTGCCATCTGCATTCTTATCGAAAACAGCTTTTTTAGTAAAGTTATCCAGAACTGGGAGAGTCAAGATCTGAGCTTCGTTCTTAATCCCACCTGCTACAGGAGCATAGCGAACCGCACGTAAGCTACCTTCAACCAATGTTAAACCATCCCCAAATTGGTCTTTAATGACCATTCCTCGAAGCATATCTTGGCGAGCATTTAAGAGAATACGCCATTTAACAATGGTTGGATCAGACTTATCTTGATATCCGTATTTCATCTCATAGTCCCCAGCTTCTCCAGCTGTTTTTTCATAATTCAAGGAAAAATCTGTATTTCCTAGTTTAAATTGGATTGGAGATGTTTTAGTAACCACTTCTGAGTCTACTTTTACATCAAAATGCAGAGCAACTCGTTTGTTGAGTGGATGAGATGCGAAATAATCATTAAAGGTAACGGTCACTGTTTTCTTAGCTGTATCAACGACAGCTTTCCCCACCGTCTGACCATTTGATTGTCCTTCCTCAAGAACATTGAATTCCAGTGCTGTGTATAGGGCTAATTCTTTTGGCAAACTAAGAGTTAAGGTATCACCAGCTTGAATAGTTTGCGAATCTGGAAAGGCTAAATAAATACTTGCTGACAATTTTTCATTTGTCAACACCTTGCTCCCATTTGTTAGCGTGTTACCGTCTTTCGTTAGACGTGCTGACTGTGTATATGACGAGACTTCTGCAGCATGAATTGTTTTAGTCAAACCAGCCGTGAATAGAATCGTTAGCACTAAGGCAAGTGCCCATACAATTTGACGAACCTGTTTCATATATACCTCCTCTGCTCGCCTATTTGCGAGCCATGTTTTTTACAAGGTTAAAGTCCGATTTCTGCTTGAACAATTGCAGCAATGGTATCTACATAGTAGTCCACTTCTTCATGGGTTGGTGCTTCTGCCATCACACGAAGAAGGGGTTCAGTTCCACTTGGACGCACGAGGATGCGGCCATTTCCTGCCATTTCCGCTTCCATTTTTTCAATGATTTCACGGATAGCGGGTACTTCCATCGCCTTGTCTTTCATGCTATTTTCAACCCGGATATTGACCAGTTTTTGTGGATAAATGGTTACTTCAGCAGCCAATTCGGATAATTTCTTACCGGTTTCTTTCATGATTTTAGTCAATTGAACGCCTGTTAATTGACCATCACCAGTCGTGTTGTAATCCATGATGACTACGTGACCAGATTGTTCACCACCAAGATTGTAACCTGATTTTCGCATTTCTTCAACCACATAACGGTCTCCAACAGCTGTGATTTCTTTTTGAATCCCCTTCGCATCTAATGCCTTGTGGAAGCCGAGATTGGACATGACGGTTGTGACGATCGTATTTTTTTCGAGCAAGCCCTTGCTTGAAAGATAAGAACCGATGATGTACATGATCTTATCGCCGTCTACGATCTCTCCATTTTCATCAACAGCAATCAAGCGATCGCTATCTCCGTCAAAAGCAAGACCAATCGCTGCACCCACTTCTTTTACTTTCTCTTGCAAATGTTCTGGGTGAGTAGAACCAACCCCATCATTGATGTTCAAACCATCTGGGTTTTCACCGATGACGGTCAAATGAGCTCCCAAATCTGCAAAGATTTGACGAGCACTGGTAGAGGCTGCACCATTTGCTGTATCTAAGACTACGTGCATGCCCTCGAGTTGGACACCTGTCGATACAAGGAATTCTTGATACTTACGCAAGCCTTCTGGATATTCCATGACCGTTCCTAAACCTTGGGCACTTGGACGTGGAAGGGTATCTTCAGCAGCATCAAGCAAGGCTTCAATTTCAAGTTCGCGATCATCATCCAATTTGAAGCCATCACCACCAAAGAATTTGATGCCATTGTCCAAGGCTGGATTGTGGCTAGCAGAAATCATAACTCCAGCGCTGGCTTTTTCTGTACGAACTAGATAAGCGACACCTGGCGTTGCAATCACACCCAACTTGTAGACGCGAATTCCAACAGATAAGAGGCCAGCAATTAAGGCATGCTCTAACATTTCACCAGAAATACGTGTATCACGTCCAACAAATACCAAGGGTGTTTCTTCTTCATGTTGGCTCAACACATAGCCACCGAAACGGCCTAGTTTAAAAGCCAATTCTGGCGTTAATTCTACATTTGCTTCTCCACGGACACCGTCCGTTCCAAAATATTTACCCATTCTTTATTACCTTTTTTACTTTCTAATTACTTGAACTGGAGGAGGTCGACGACGAACTGCTAGAGCTTGACGTAGACGAGCTACTCTTTGTGGTTACTTGAATCCTTGTTTCACTCGGATTGACCAAGCCTGGTAGACCATTTCCTTGAGCATCCACCGGATTTAATGAAAGAGTTCCGCTATAATTTCCACTGATGATCTCACTGGATGGGAAGACAGCTTCGACATGATCAATGCGACTCAAGGTTTCTTGATCGCTGGTCACTTCTACCTTGGTGGTTTCAAGAGTAATATCCGAAACCGTTATTCCATCCACAATTTGATTGTCCGGGATCGTAGCCCTGACCGCAAACGTTTTTTTCGCTTTCTTCCCGATTTTTACAGAAACTTTCTGAGGCTCTACGGTTGCGGTCAAACCAGCCGGAAGATCTTCTACAATCAACGGCACTTCAACGGTACCTTCCTTGGCCTTACGAAGATCCGCTACCACGCGAAACTTCCGCGTTCCCGGCTGCATTTCGCTTGCTAGAGCGACCCGGTTTGAACCCTTTAGAAAGACCGTTACCTCGGATGTTAACCCACTGACAAAGTATGTCTTGTCATTGTACTTGGCATCAATCGGAATATTGGTCAAGGTATTGGTGTAGGTCTCTGAACTCACTTGTCTAGCGCTGCTATTATTTTGAAAATTAAAGGATGACGCATTGATAAACAAGATAAAGGACAATAAGACGGAGGCGAAAACATAAAGAAATTCTTTTTTCGATCTCATTTTGTCACCCTCCCAAATAGACGCTCTTTCCAACTAGTCGTTTTATTCTCTTCAGGAACCAAGAAGGCTCTCAATTCTGCCTCGAATTCTTCTAAGGTTAAATCGTGTCGGAAAGTTCCATTGTAAGTCACAGAGATCCCGCCCGTTTCTTCTGATACCACAAAAGTAAAGGCATCAGAAACTTCAGATAAACCAATGGCTGCACGGTGACGCGTTCCAAACTCTTTTGAAATTCCAGTGTTTTCCGTCAAGGGCAGGTAGGCACAAGAAACGGCGATTTTATCATTGCGAACAATGACGGCACCATCGTGTAAAGGAGTATTAGGAATGAAGATATTAATCAGCAATTCTCCTGAAATATCTGCATCTAGAGGAATCCCTGTGGAAATATATTCCTGAAGGGTTCTAGCTCCTTGAATGGCTACCAAGGCACCAATTTTACGTGGGCTCATATAAGCTACTGCCTTAACATAGGCCTGCACCATCTTCTCTTCCTGACTGACTTCACTCGTCGTAAAGAATTCTGTCGCTCGACCCAGACGCTCTAAACCAATCCGAATCTCAGGAGAGAAAATCACAACCAGGGCGATAACCCCATAAGTAATCACTTGATTGATCAGCCATGAAATAGTCGTGAGCCCTAAGAAATTGGCTAAAAACTGCACCAAGAAAAAGATAATAACTCCACGAACCAAAATCATGATCTTAGTCCCTACGATGGCCTTGATCAAAAAATACAACAACCAAGCCACCAGGGCAATATCAATGATATTGATAATAATACTCCACCAATTCGGGAACAAACTGGTCCAAAATTGTGGATTTGTAAACTGTTGAATATTCATATTCTCAAACCTACCACTTCTCTAAAAGACATCACCTTATTATAACATGTTTCAACAGATTTTTCTGTAACCTTCTGATGCTTTTTATGATAAAATATGATTTATGAAGATAAATACAACCTTGGGCCTTCTGGCAGGAAAGCTTTCCGGCTCTATTCTAGAAAAAATGGGGCGGGGATCAACCCTACCAGGTAAAGTAGCCCTCAAATTTGATAAAGATATTCTCAGTCAACTGGCCAAAAACTATGAGATTGTTGTGATTACAGGGACAAATGGAAAAACCTTGACCACTGCGCTAACAGTTGGCATTCTCCAAGAAGCTTTTGGACCGATTTTAACCAATCCAAGCGGGGCCAATATGATCTCGGGAATCACGACGACCTTCTTACGGGCCAAACATTCGAAATCGAATCGACCGATTGCGGTACTTGAAATCGACGAGGCTAGCCTCTCTCGGATTTGTGATTATATTAAGCCCAGCCTTTTTGTGGTCACCAATATTTTCCGGGATCAGATGGACCGCTATGGAGAGATCTATACGACCTACCAAATGATTTTGGATGCCATTCACAAGGTCCCAACTGCGACGGTTCTGTTAAATGGAGATAGTCCGCTCTTTAATAGTCAGACCTTATCCAATCCGATCCAATATTATGGATTTGATACAGAAAAATCAGAGCCACAACTAGCCCATTACAATACGGAAGGAATCCTGTGCCCGCATTGCCACAACATCCTCAAGTACAAGCTCAATACCTATGCTAACCTTGGCGACTATGTTTGTGAACACTGTGGGTTCCACCGGCCTCCTCTGACTTATGCCGTGTCCGACTTACTGTCTTTAACCCATCGCTCTTCCCAATTCCGGATCCAAGGCCAAGACTACCACATCAATATCGGTGGTCTCTACAACATCTATAATGCCATAGCAGCTGTTTCCGTTGCTGGATTCTTTGGAGTACAACCTGAAGTCATCAAGCAAGGATTTGATCGCAGTCGCGCTGTCTTTGGTCGCCAAGAAACCTTTAAGATTGGGGATAAGGAATGCACCTTGGTCCTGATTAAAAATCCGGTTGGTGCGACCCAAGCCATTGAAATGATCAAACTAGCACCGTATCCCTTTAGCTTGTCCGTTCTTCTCAATGCCAACTACGCAGATGGGATTGATACCAGCTGGATTTGGGATGCTGACTTCGAGCAAATCACCCAGATGGACATCCCAGAGATCAACGCTGGCGGTGTGCGCCACTCTGAGATTGCTCGGCGACTTCGGGTCACTGGCTATCCTGCAGAAAAGATCACAGAAATGGCTGCATTAAAAGAGGTCTTCCAACGCATCCAGCAACAGGAAACCCCTCATGCATACATTTTAGCTACCTATACAGCCATGCTAGAATTCCGTGAACTCTTGGCCCAAGAACACCTGATTGAAAAGGAGATGCACTAATGACTTATACTTCCCTAGAATCTTCTGATCAGGCACAGTATCCCTACAGCCTGCGCATTGCCCATCTCTATGGCAACTTAATGAATACCTATGGGGACAATGGGAATATCCTCATGCTCAAGTACGTTGCGGAAAAGCTTGGAGCCCATGTCACTGTTGATATCGTCTCTCTCAAAGACCGGTTCGACCCTGATGCCTACGATATCGCCTTTTTCGGCGGCGGGCAAGACTACGAACAGACCATTGTATCCGAGGATCTACCAGATAAAAAAGAAGACCTCGAACGCTTCATTCATGACAATGGCGTGGTCCTGGCTATCTGTGGTGGCTTTCAGCTTCTAGGCCAATACTACATTGAAGCTTCTGGCAAACGCATTGAGGGACTTGGCATTATGGGCCACTATACGCTCAACCAAGTTAACAACCGCTATATCGGTGATATCAAAATCCATAACGAAGAATTTAACGAAACCTATTATGGTTTTGAAAACCACCAAGGTCGGACCTTCTTGGCGGAGGATGAAAAACCGCTGGGTAAGGTCGTCTATGGAAATGGGAACAACAAAGAAGATGGGGGCGAAGGGGTTCATTACAAGAACGTCTTTGGCAGCTACTTCCACGGTCCTATCTTGTCCCGAAATGCCAATTTGGCCTATCGCCTAGTGAGCACTGCTTTAAAAAATAAATATGGCAAGGACCTTTCCCTACCGGCTTATGAGGAGATTCTAAGCCTAGAGCAGCCTGAAGAGTACGCTGATGTGAAAAGCAAGGCCCCTGCTGAACAATAAGGAGATAATGATGAACAAAAATAATCTACACTACATTGCTTTATTACTTTTAATTTTATTGATTGCCGGTATTTCCCTTGCAAACATGCAATCGGTTACCGTAAATTTCCTCTTGGTCCAATTTAAATTGCCTTTGATCATTCTGATCTTGCTCTGTGTCCTCTTAGGTGCATTCGTCATGAACTTGATTAATTTTTCAAAGGGCTTCTCCCTAAAAAGAGAACTCAAGAGCACTCAAAAACAACTGGAAGAAGCAAAGAAGTAAATCAAGACAGAAGAAAAAGAAAACAACTAAAAAGCACCGATCGGTGCTTTTTTCATGCTGATGTACCTTCTTTTGCTTGTAATTTCTTGGCGACTACTTGAGCTAGGAGTGAAAAGAGGATGACACCAGCTCCTATCAGGAGAAAAGATTCTACACGGACACTTGGTAACCAGGTCATCAATCCTTTAGCCACAGGCATAAAGAGAATGGCCAAGGTAAAAATGGTGCTTAAGATCCGTCCCAGATAGTCTCCTTCTACCTTTGTTTGAACCTGGGTAAAAAAGTGGATGTTAAAAATCGTCATAAAGAGTTCACAGACCAAATTTCCAGAAAAGGAGAGAAAATGCGGAAGGGGCATGCCCATCATAAAGACTCCTACTCCTGTTAAAATCAATAAGAAGAGAAGCATCTCCATACTCGATTTAAATTTATTGGCGATCAAGGCTCCGATGATAGAGCCAATAGCACCCAAGGTTAAGATGGACGCATAGGCTCCTTTGACCCCGTAAAGGCGATTGGAAAAGGGAAGTAAAAACTCAAAAGCCGCAAAAAAGAAATTGACGCTGGAAGCCACCAACAAGAGAAAGAAAATCTCTTTCTGATGCCAGATGTAGTCTAGTCCATCTTTCATATCCGAAAAAATAGCTTTTCCTGTAAACCGTTTCTTTTCCTGAACCTTGGCTTCTTCTTTAGGAAGGAATGCCACTAGAACAAAGGCGATGAAAAAGGTCAGCGCATCTAGCAAGAGGGTCGCGTGGAGACTGGCAAATTGTAAAACAAGGAAAGAGAACACAGGAGCGCTGACACCAACAACCTGTAAGACCAACTCCAAGCGAGCATTATAGGTCACAATCTCATCTTTCTCTACAACTTCTGTGATAATAGCTTTATTGGCAGTTCTAGAAAAAGCAAAGGCAATGGCCTGGACAATATTGGCAAAAATCAGGGCCGCAATCATCAAGCTATCATTCGTGATAAAAGAAATGCCCAAACAAAGGAGACCACAAACCAAGTCGGTCGTCATCAAAATCTTGCGACGGGAAAAACGGTCTGAGATCACGCCACCAAATGGATTGACTAGAATGGAGGTGACAAGTTCAGAAATCTGATAAATCCCTAATACTGTCTTTCCCACCGTCCCCATCGAGGCCAGCCAGACACTGTTCCCATAATCATAGAGCATATTTCCCATTCGATTGATCGCTCCACGAGTAATTAATTGGACTGCATGTCGATTCATAAAAAAACTCCTTCATTTTCTGAAACTATTGTATCAGTTCATGAAAGAGGTTTTCATTTTGTCCCCTATTTGGGAAAAATAATAGTTTACAATTTTATCAAAGGATCCCTACTGTTCTTTTGATTGAAGCTGCTTAGCTACTAGCTGAGCCAAGAGTGAAAAGAGAATAACCCCAGCTCCAATCAAGAGAAATGATTCCATACGGACGCTTGGCAACCAAGTCATCAACCCTTTGGCGATGGGCATAAAGAGAACAGCCAAGGTATAAATTGTGCTCAAGACTCTCCCCAGATAATCATCTTCCACCTTGGTTTGTACTTGGGTAAAAACGTGGATGTCGAAAATGGTCACAAAAAATTCACAGACCAGATTTCCTGAAAAGGAAAGATAAGGTGGAAGGGGCAGGCCCATTATGAACACTCCGACCCCTGCCATGATCAGTAAAAACAGGAGAATTCTCATACTTGATTTCATTTTATTGGCAACAAGTGCTCCTAGAATAGATCCAATAGCTCCCAGCGTTAAAATGGTCGCATAAGCTCCTTTAACCCCGTATAGACGATTCGAGAAGGGAAGTAAAAACTCAAAAGCCGCAAAAAAGAAATTGACGCTAGAAGCCACTAATAAGAGAAAGAAAATCTCTTTCTGATGCCAGATATAGTCTAACCCATCCTTGATATCAGAAAAAATATCTTTCCCGGAAAACCGTTTCCTCTCTTGAACCTTAGCTTCTTCTTTCGGAAGGAAAGCCACTAGGACAAAGGCAATGAAAAAGGTCAGTGCATCTAATAAGAGGGTCATATGAAGACTGGCAAATTGTAGAACTAGGAAAGAAAAAACAGGTGAACAGACACTAACAACCTGTAAGACTAACTCCAAGTGGGCGTTATAGGTCACAATCTCGTCTTTCTCTACTACCTCGGTAATAATGGCTTTATTGGCAGGTCGAGAAAAACCAAAGGCAATGGCCTGAACAATATTGGCAAAAATAAGAGCCGCAATCATCAAGCTATCATTTGTGATAAAAGAAATCGCCAAACAAAGGAGTCCACAAACCAGGTCGGTCGTCATCAAAATCTTGCGACGAGAAAAACGGTCTGAAATCACTCCTCCAAAAGGATTCACGAGAATCCCTGTCACTAACTCAGAAATTTGATAGATCCCTAATACCGTCTTTCCTATAGTCCCCATCGAGGCCAGCCAGACACTATTCCCATAATCATAGAGCATATTTCCAATTTTGTTAATAGCTCCACGACTAATTAATTGGACCGCATGTCGGTTCATAAAATCTCCTTTATCTCTGTCCTATTTAGGAACATTCATCTATTACAAATTTATCAAAGTGTTCTTGATAATAGGCCACCTGCTCTGGCAGTCCCAGTACATCAAAAATATGCATGGCTTCCTGCATTTGCTGCCGCCCTTTTTCTGTTTGCCCCTTCTGATAGAGGGCAAATCCCTTGAGATAATGAAAGACATTGCGTTCGTAGAGCTTGATGCTCTTGCCGATAATCTTTTCTACATAGGCTTCAAAATAGCTGGCGTTTTCAAAAGAACGGTGTTCTAAACAATGCTGGTAGCAATTCAGGGCTAGAATCAAGACCAGTTTGCGATGGCGACCAATTTCTTTGTAGAAATCTTCTCGCTCCATCACTTCTCTCCCAAGCCGAGTGACATAGTCCACATCATAAAAGCTGTAGAGATTGCCAAAGAGGATCAATTCATACATGGTCCACTCTTCCGTTTGAAAGAGGTAATCCGCCACCTTATCCAGATCACGCTGCTTCATGGTGTAGCTGGTATCTCTCTGGCAAATCAGGCCTTGTAGTAGGATCCAGTTCAATTCAAAATAGAGGGGATTGGTAGAACTCTTGGCTTTTTCAAGTTGTTCTCTTTGAAGCTTTTGAAAACCTGCAATATCATTTGAGTAGTAAAGCGGAATAATCTGAGCCATCAAAGCGACATGCTCATGGTATTGAAAATTTCTGGCCTTATCCATAAAATTCTCAATCGTCACATGGATATTGTCCAAAATGTCAAAGAAGCGCGAAGCAGCCAGATCCGACTCCCCCAATTCAAAACGGGATAACTGGGAGGTCGAGCAAGCTTCTCCTGCAGCTTCTTTTAACGAATAATTTTTACTAGTTCGAAATTCACGAAAAACTTTGCCTAAATCTTCCATTTGATTACCACTTAAATTCCTTTAAGTTCCTTTCTAACTCTTGCAAGTAGCCTTCGTAGAATCCTTGATCTTCTTTCACGGAAACATCTAATTGTCTTAAGTAGGAAATCAGCCAATCAACCAATAGATCATACTGATGAAGGGGTAGGCGTTTCATCTGCTCTTCAACAAAAGAAATGGCCTCTGCAAAGCGCTGCTCTTCTAGAACTTGCTGAAGATAGTGAGCCCCGTTGATGAGTCTTCCTTCCTCATCCTCATACTGCCCCAAATCTAAATTTTGAATCTGTAGGCGCAAAGTTGTACCAATCATGTCGGCTACACCTTTAACCTGCTTCATAAACCAATCATTTTCAGTAGCCATTATGTTCTCCTTATACAAATTAGAAAACTATACTTACTGGGCTAGCGCTTCCCATTCTAGCATGGCTTCTTCTTGGGCGGCGGTCAGCTGGTCGATTTGCTACTGGCTCTCCATGAGTTCGCAAGCGTCAGTGGCCCGCAACTTCTTTCAACGTGTAATTCTTATTAATTCGAAATTCACGAAAACTTTGCCCAAATCTTCCATTTATTCCACCTGCTCTGACAGTTCTGCCCACTCTTCCATGACCGCTTCCTGCTGGACAGTTAGTTGATCCAGCTCGCTTTGGAGTTGAACCAAGTCAGCTGCATCGTTGGTGCTATGCATGGTTTCGGTGATGGCTTGGATTTTTTGGTCCAGCTCTTCCATCTCTGCTTCCAATTGCTCAATGCGACGAGTGATTTTCCGGAGTTCCTTCTGGTTTTGCTTCTGCAAGTGATAGTCATTGCTGGTGACTTCCTCCGTAGAAGAAACAGGCACAGCTTCTGCTTGTGCTATTGCAAGAGCCTCTAACTCAGCTTTTTTCTCCAGATAATAGTCATAGTCTCCTAGATAAAGGGTCGAGCCCTCTTCTGAGAGTTCCAAGACCTGTGTAGCCACCCGATTGATAAAGTAGCGGTCGTGGCTGACAAAGAGCAAGGTCCCGTCAAAACCAATCAAGGCATTTTCCAGTACTTCCTTACTATCGATATCCAAGTGGTTGGTCGGCTCGTCGAGAATCAAGAAATTGTTATTTTCCATGGACAGCTTGGCCAAGAGTAGACGCGCTCGCTCTCCACCCGACAGCATTCCGACAGCTTTCTTGACATCATCCCCAGAGAAAAGAAAGGCTCCCAGGCGATTGCGGATCTCCACTTCTGGTGTCAGTTTAAAGTCATTCCAGAGCTCATCCAAGACACTGTTGTGAGGGGTTAGCTTACTCTGAGTCTGGTCATAGTAGCCTACCTCGACATTGGCCCCAAAACGAGCTTCTCCCTTGATAAAAGGAATCTGCCCGACAATAGACTTAATAAGAGTAGATTTCCCGATCCCATTTGGTCCTACAATAGCGACCGCATTCATCTTGCGGATATCCAGATTGATGGGCTCTGACAGGATTTGATCGTCATAGCCGACGGCTGCCTCTTCTACTGTCAGGACGACATTGCCCGATGTCTTATCGGAATGGAAAGTCATATGGGCAGACTTGGTCCCAGCTTCCGGCTTGTCTAGACGCTCCATTTTTTCCAACTGCTTACGCCGAGACTGGGCCCGTTTGGTGGTCGACGCCCTCACCAAATTGCGATTAACAAAGTCTTCCAGCGCAGCAATTTCTTTTTGCTGCTTCTCGTAGTTCTTGGCTTCGGTCAGCAATTTTTGTTCTTTTTGCTCCACAAAGCTGGAGTAATTACCGACATAGCGATCTAAAGAATGCTTGGTCAGGTCCAAGGTAATGGTAGCAACTTTATCGAGGAAATACCGGTCGTGGCTGACAATGAGAAGGGCACCGCTATAATTCACCAGATAGTTTTCCAACCAGGCGATGGTCTCAATATCCAAGTGGTTGGTCGGCTCGTCCAGTACCAAGAGATTTGGTTTTTCCAAGAGCATCTTGGCCAGAGCTAGACGGGTATTTTGCCCACCAGACAGTTCTTCAATCTTCATCTGCCACATGGACTCATCGAACTTGAAGCCGTTGAGAATGGCGCGAATATCAGCTTCATAGGTGAAGCCACCTGCCTGACGGAATTCTTCCGAGAGACGGTCATAGTCCTGCATGAGTTTTTCTAAGTCAGCCCCAGTTTTTTCCCCCATCTCAAGCTCCATCTGCCGCAAAGTTTTCTCCGTTTTACGGAGATCGTCAAAGACATGGAGCATCTCATTGTAGATGGTATTGGACGACTCAAAGCGGCTATCCTGGGCTAAATAAGAGAGAGAAAGGTCGCGCTTTTTATTGATTTCTCCTGAAGTTGGTTCTTCTTCTCCCACCAAGAATTTCAAGAGCGTAGACTTGCCGGCTCCGTTCTTTCCGACTAGAGCAATCCGGTCCCGTTCATCCACTTGCAGGCTGATATTATCAAAAAGAACCTCCCCTGCAAAAGAGCGTTCAATTTTGTTGGCTTGTAAAATAATCATGTCCTTATTTTACTATCTTTTTTCAGATTAAACAAGGAAAGACGAGCCATCAAAAAAATCCTGAGCCCCTTGAGGCTCAGAACTTTTAGAAAGTATTTTATAACTTATTCTTCCTTGTATAATTGCCGGACTGCTTCCACATCTGTATCCTGAATACTGTAGAAGGAACCAGCCGGTTGCATAACCGATTCTCCATCAGTGTGGTCCAGCCCAATGGCATGGCCTAGCTCATGCTCAGCTGTATTGACAATCCGATCATAACTATAGTTATAGACATAATTTAAAAGATAATGGCGATTGAGACGCACTGTGATGTGGGTGAAGCGGTTGGTTAAGAGGTTGGTCTGAGAGGCAGTCTCTCCTGCTGCAGAAACCGATGCGTTATCCATTTCCGTCAAGACCACATTAGCCTCTTTTTCATTTGTAACCAACTTGAAGGTAAAGGCGCCTGTTTGGTTCCAAGCCTCAATAGCATCCCGATAAGCTTTTACAAAAGTTTGACTGATATTGGGATCCAAATAGACCGTGGCTTCCGCTTTTTCCCAGCGAGCACCGCTATGCTCATGATTGTCCGTCTGCGTGGTCTGTGAGCTAGGTGCCATCCCAAAGCGCGATGCAAACCCCTGATCTCCAAATAAATTGCCGACTTGATAGACAACCTTTTGGGCAGCTTGTCCAAACCCATCCATACCAGAACTAGGAGAATCTGTAAAATAGATGATCCCCACTAGGACGAGAAAACTGATGGCAATGGTCCAGAAAAATCCCCAAAAAAGACTCCAAGCCATACGAAGGATTCCTCTGAAAAATCGAAAAATGGTTCTCATACATTCTCCTTTCTCTTAAAGAAGGTATGCAATTGTAACACCCTATTCTTAAAAATAACTTAAATAACTACGCTTTCCAGCTTATTGATGAACGGTTACTTTTCCTGTCTGGTAATCCAGGCTAATCCCACTTTGAACATTGGGAACAAAGACATTGAACTCAAGGGTCCCATCACTCGATTTGGCTTCGATCTGTGATCCTAATGGAATCAGATCTTCTGGATGGTTGTAGATCAAGGTTACTCGATAGCGGATCCGTTTGTTCTTATCCAGTGCTTTTCGTACCAGGGTCTCGTAGTAGTTTTGACCGGTGGAATGAGGGTCATTGGCTTGATTGGACCAAGCCGTTTGCACAGCAATATTTTTGGGATTGCTCGTCGAAGCATCAAAACCTTTGAGATTGCCAATCAAGGCGTAGCCCAATAGGTGGCCCCGATCCACAGCATGGTCATACTCACCGGACAGATTGTGGACCTGATGCCAACCTGCTGGTTTCCAATCGGTTAGGCCACTACCTGTTGCATCTCGATCTCTGTACTGGCGAGTTGCCTTTGTCATAATAGCGTTCGCAACCGTCGGTACGGTCTTTCCATTCACTTCTTTTGTCTTGTTATCCGCATAAGGTTGACTAGCCACACTGGCATCTAGATCTGTTCGATTTCCCTTAACTACAAAGGCTCCAGCACCATTCCATTCCAAGTCATTTCCCAATTGTGAAAGGGCAGATTTCGTTAGTACAGAGCTAGCTAACTCTTTACTAGGTGTTTCTTGTTTGCTACTAGTCACCACCGAAACAACCTGATCCGTCGCTTCTTTCACCGTCGGTTGATTAAAATAATAGCCCCCGATAGCTAGGGCCGTTGCCACCACAAAACCTGCTAGGGTTTGTTTGGTTCGTTTGCTTACTGTTTGTTTTGCCATACATCTCTCCAAAAAAGAGCAGCGCTAGATGGGTCATTGACTCGATTCGCTGCTCTCCTTTTTACTCAATTTTAGTTAAAAGCTTATTTGCCTGTTAGCTTTCCAATGATCTCTGACCAAGTGTCCGGAGAGAGAATGGACCATGGATTTTTTCCATCGCCAATCACTCCATAACCAATGACCAAACCAACTGCAAAAATGATGATTCCAATCACAGCCAACAGGAGGACAATTCCTAGCTGTTTTCCAACATAGCGAAGATTAGTTTTCATCGTCTTCTTCCTCTACACGTTTCACGTCTGCACCTAGTGCCACCAATTTCTCATGGAATTGATAATAACCACGATCTAAGTGACTTAATTTGCTGACTTTCGTTTCTCCTTCTGCTACCAAGCCCATCAAGACCAAGGTTGCACTTGCTCGTAAATCGGTCGACATGACCTCTGCACCTTGGAAGCTTTCCCCTCCAACGATACGAGCTGTATCCCGCATAATATCCGAGTGAACGCCCATCCGACGCATTTCTTCCAAATGCTGGAAGCGATTCTCAAAGACCGTTTCAATCATGGTAGACTCACCTTTAGCCATGGCCATCAAGGCTGTGAATTGAGCCTGCATATCGGTTGGGAATCCTGGATAGGGAAGGGTTTTAACGGTTACTGGACGAAGCTTACTGATATCCGATTGAATCCGAATTCCATTTTCTTCCTCGGTTACAGTTACACCCATCTCCTGCATCTTAGATAGAAGCGGACGGTTGTGTTCCCAAATGGCATCTTCGATCAAGACATCTCCACCAGTCATGGCTGCCCCAATCATAAAGGTTCCTGCTTCAATACGGTCTTGCACAACATTGTGGTTTGCACCGTGCAAGCTCTCCACACCAACAATGGTCAAGGTCTCAGTTCCTGCACCCTTGACGTTAGCCCCCATTTTATTTAGCAAGAGTGCTAGGTCAACAATTTCAGGTTCCCGAGCTGCATTTTCAATCACAGTGACTCCATCAGCCAAAGTTGCAGCCATCATAATATTTTGTGTCGCCCCTACTGATGGGAAGTCCATATAGATGTGTGCTCCCTTGAGACGATCTGCTTTTGCTTCAATATAGCCGGCTGTTTGGGTAATTTCAGCCCCCATAGCTTCCAGACCTTTCAAGTGGAGGTCAATCGGACGACTACCGATCGTACAGCCTCCAGGCATGGAAACTTTGGCATGGCCATTGCGTGCCAAGACAGGACCCAAGACAACGATAGAAGCCCGCATCTTACTCACATATTTATAAGGCGCTTCCTCTGATAATTTTGCTTGCGCATCTACGACAACCGTATTGTCTTCTTCATTAAAGGTTACTTGTGCATTCAAACCACGAACAACATTGTTCATTGTAAAGACATCTGATAAAACAGGTACATTTTTCAAGGTTGTCACACCCTCGCTTGCTAGAACTGTTGCAGCAAGAAGAGGAAGGACAGCATTTTTTGCTCCTTCGATTTTGACGGTTCCAACCAGTCGATTATGACCACCATTAACGATTATTTTTTCCATACGGGATTGTTCTCCAATTTCTTAAAGTCACGCTTTCTATCATACCATATTTTTTATAAAATGTGGCTAGAATTGGCCAATAAAAATCTGCCGACTCATCTCATAGACACTGATAAAAAATGAGCTCGCTAGATAGCCTATTCCGACGCTGATCATCAAGATCAAAAAACGAATTTTAACTGCATTTTCAGCACTTACTTTTAAAAACTTTTCCCATTGAACCAGGTTCAACAATAAGTAATAGGCAAAAAAGATAAACAATAGATGGCTTGAAAGGTTAAAAATTATTTGAATCATACAGCTATTATACCATATTTGGTCCGTACTTTCTTCTTTTGATTCTCTCCCAACAAAAATAAGGTGAGGACATACCTCCACCTTATTTTGAATATCTTATAAACGATTTCCGACATTAATCCGGTTAATGGCGCGTTGAAGAGCAATTTTAGCACGACGTTCCATATCAACCGAATGCTGATCTTTGGCTTCTTCAATCGCTTTTTCAGCTCGCAGTTTGGCACGTTCTGCACGACTAATGTCGATATCTCGAGCACGTTCGGCAGAATCGGCAACAATGGTAATGACATTATCAGCTACTTCGATAATCCCCCCATTGACTGCAATCCAATCAATATGTTTGTCATCGTCGACACGACGAACCTTTACTTGGTCTACAGCCAAAACCGCAATGGTATTGATATGATGAGGTAAAATCCCTAATTCACCATCAATTGTCTTGACAGATACAAATGCGGCATGATGATCATAAACCAGTCCATCCGGTGTAACGATTTGGACGTTCATTTGACTCATCTTTCACCTCTTCTTAGAATCCCATTTTTTCAGCTTTGGCGATCACATCTTCGATCGATCCAACACCACGGAAGGCATCTTCAGGAAGATGGTCATATTTCCCATCCAAAATTTCTTTAAAGCCACGAACAGTTTCTCCAACTGGGACATAAGAACCAGGTTGACCTGTAAATTGTTCTGCAACGTTGAAGTTTTGTGACAAGAAGAATTGGATCCGGCGAGCACGAGCAACCAAGGTCTTTTCTTCGTCAGACAATTCATCCATCCCCAAGATAGCAATGATATCTTGTAATTCATGGTAACGTTGAAGGACGCGTTTGACCTCAGAAGCGACTGCATAGTGTTCTTCTCCTACGATTTCTGGAGAAAGGGCACGTGAGCTTGATGCCAATGGATCCACCGCAGGGTAGATCCCCAATTGTACCAATTTACGTTCCAAGTTGGTGGTTGAATCCAAGTGGGCAAAAGCAGTTGCTGGCGCTGGGTCTGTATAGTCATCGGCTGGCACATAGATGGCTTGGATCGATGTAACAGAACCTTTCTTGGTTGACGTAATCCGTTCTTGCAATTGCCCCATTTCAGTTGCCAAAGTAGGTTGGTAACCAACGGCTGATGGCATCCGTCCCAAAAGAGCTGATACTTCAGATCCGGCTTGGGTGAAACGGAAGATATTGTCGATAAACAAGAGAACGTCCTGACCTTCGACATCACGGAAGTATTCCGCAATGGTCAAACCAGTCAAGGCAACACGCATCCGTGCTCCAGGTGGCTCATTCATTTGTCCAAAGACCATGGCTGTTTTTTCAATAACGCCAGATTCTTTCATTTCCCAGTAAAGGTCATTCCCTTCACGTGTCCGTTCCCCAACACCGGTAAATACAGAAATCCCACCGTGTTCTTGGGCAATATTATGGATTAATTCTTGAATCAAGACGGTCTTCCCAACTCCGGCACCACCGAAGAGTCCGACCTTCCCACCTTTCAAATAAGGGGCTAAGAGGTCAATAACCTTGATCCCTGTTTCAAGAATTTCTTCTGAAGTAGAGAGCTCGTCAAAGGATGGAGCTTTTTTGTGGATGGAGTCACGAGGAGCATCCTCAGGAAAAGGTTGATCCAAGTCAATGGTATCTCCAAGAACATTGAAGACACGTCCCAAGGTTTCTTTTCCGACTGGAACAGAGATTGGACGACCTGTGTCCAAGACTTCCATTCCACGTGTTAAACCATCAGTTGATTCCATGGCGATGGTCCGTACGACCCCATCACCAAGTTCCAAAGCTACTTCAAGAACGACTTTTGATTTTTGTTGGTCATTTTTATAGACTACAAGCGCATTATTGATCTCAGGAAGTTTATCTCCAACGGAAAAGGCAACGTCTACGACGGGACCTACGACCTGAGAAATTTTGCCTAAACTCATGTCATTCTCCTATTCTAAGTAATTTCTACTGCTCAAAAGTTCTCTTTCGAGCATCTGTTTTTGTATTTAAAATTGTATCCGACAACTATTCAAGGGCGCTAGCACCTGCAACGATTTCGGTAATTTCTTGTGTAATCGCTGCTTGACGAGCACGGTTGTATTGAATCGTTAATTCATCAATGACTTTCTTGGCATTGTCTGTTGCAGTTTGCATGGCCATCATCCCCGCAGCATTTTCAGCTGTTTTAGCATCAATAATGGCACCATAGATCATGCTTTCAGCAAATTGAGGGAGCAATTGATCCAAAATGGCATCTCGACTAGATTCCAATTCTAGATTCAATACATAATCCTCATCTGCTTCATTGGGGTCCAAATCAATAATCGGAAGCATCTGTTCTACCCGCATTTGGCTCGTCAAACTGTTAACGTGATGGTTGTAACAGACGTACAACTCGTCAAACAAGCCTTCCTGATACATTTGGACTGTTTTCGAAATGATCGTACGAACTTCCTTAAAGCTAGGTTGATCAGGCAAACCACGCAATTCATAAACCGGCTGAATCCCACGGGCACGGAAGAAATCCGCCCCGACACTTCCAATACAGATCACTTCAAAGTCATCTCCAGTTGGATGGTATTCTGCCTTCATTTCCATCATGGTTTTAAGGATGGAGGCATTGTAGCCTCCGACCAAACCACGATCGGATGTAATCACGATATAAGCTGTCTTTTTTACCGGCCGACTCACCAACATGGGATGGGACTTAGCATTTTCTGTTTCATGTCCATGGAGCAAGTCTGTTAGTAACTTACGTACCTTAGCGGCATAAACCTGAAAATCCTTGGCTGCTTGCTCAGATTTTCCGAGTTTAGCAGCAGACACCATCTGCATGGCATTGGTAATTTGACTGGTATTTTTAGTGGATGCAATTTTATTTTTTATATCATTTAATGAAACTGCCATCTTCCACTCCTATTTCTATTTGAAATTTGACTGGTTGACAAATTCTGTAAGGGCTGCATCCAGTTCTTCTTCTGCTGGAAGATCATGTGTTGAACGAATCGTCTCAAAGATTTGATCATAATGTGCTTCAAAGTAATCAAACAACTCTTCTTGGAAACGAAGAATGTCGTCTACTGGAACACTATCTAAGAAACCATGAGTCAAGGCGTACAAGATCACGACTTGTTTTTCAACTGTCAATGGTTCATGAACGGGTTGTTTCAAGACTTCAACTGTTCGGCGACCACGGTTCAATTTCGCTTGAGTCGCAGCATCCAAGTCACTACCAAATTTCGTGAAGGCTTCCAATTCACGATATGAAGCAAGGTCGATACGAAGGGTACCCGCAACTTTCTTCATAGCCTTAATTTGGGCAGCTCCCCCTACACGGGATACAGAAGAACCTGCATCAATGGCTGGACGAATACCAGCATTGAACAAACTATCTTGCAAGAAGATTTGTCCGTCTGTGATCGAAATCACGTTGGTTGCGATATAAGCAGAAATATCTCCTGCTTGGGTTTCAATAATTGGAAGGGCTGTAATAGAGCCACCACCCAATTCATCTGAAACTTTAGCTGAACGTTCCAACAAACGGCTGTGGAGATAGAAGACATCCCCTGGGAAGGCTTCACGTCCTGGTGGACGACGAAGAAGAAGGGACAATTCACGGTAAGCTACGGCTTGTTTTGACAAATCATCATAGACGATCAAAACGTGTTTACCGTTATACATGAACTCTTCAGCCATGGCAACCCCGGCATAAGGTGCCAAGTAGAGCAATGGAGACGGTTGTGAGGCAGATGCCGTCACGACAATCGTATAATCCATGGCTCCGTATTTACGAAGAGTTTCTACTTGCGTACGAACTGTTGATTCTTTTTGACCAATCGCCACATAGATACAGATCATGTCTTGACCCTTTTGGTTCAAGATCGTATCGATGGCAATCGAAGTTTTCCCTGTTTGACGGTCCCCGATAATCAATTCCCGTTGACCACGTCCGATTGGAACAAGGGCATCAATGGCTTTCAAACCAGTTTGTAGGGGTTCTGAGACAGATTTCCGTTGCATAACACCAGGAGCTGGTGTTTCGACTGGACGGAATTTATCTGTCACAATCTCACCCAAACCATCTACTGGTTGGCCAAGTGGGTTGACAACCCGACCAATCAAGGCATCCCCTGCAGGGACTTCCATGATTTTACCTGTACGACGGACAGAGTCTCCTTCACGAATATCCGTGAAATCACCCAAGATGATGATCCCGACATCCGTTGTCTCTAAGTTTTGGGCCATCCCGTATGAGCCATTTTCAAAGATCAACAACTCACCACTCATGGCATTTTCAAGACCATGA
Source organism: uncultured Streptococcus sp. (assembly GCA_934215455.1). Taxonomy (GTDB): domain Bacteria; phylum Bacillota; class Bacilli; order Lactobacillales; family Streptococcaceae; genus Streptococcus. Next base: position 14,674 of record CAKPZX010000007.1, on the reverse strand, counting down.
GCACGGGCAATCCCGTCACCAATGTAGGTTACAACACCTGTCTCAGTGACGTCAAAGTTTGGCTTGAAATTTTCAATTTGTTGCTTAATTAAAGCGCTGATTTCTTGTGCGTTAATCGCCAAAATTCACACCACTTTCTATTTCAATTTAGATTTTATAACTTGCAATTGGTGTTTGAGACTGGTATCCAACGTTTTATGATTGGCTGTCACGACAAAGCCACCAATTAAATCTGGATCGATCTTTTGTTGGATCGAGCGAACTTGAATCCCAAATTTTCTTTCGATAATGGGGATTAGCTTTTGCTCTTGAACAGGATCCAAACCAGCAACCGTCGTAACAGTGACGACAAAAGCGTTGCTCAACAGTTGAATCTGATCCAAACAAATCGTTACAATGTCATAAAATAAGGCTTCACGATGATTGAGAATAACCACTTCAATCAAATGGTCGAGTAATTGTGAATCCGAGGGTTGAAAAAGTCTGAGACTTTTTGCTTTCTCTTCATCCTCTACACCGATATGAGCTAAGAAGTTAGCAAGTCCAGTCTCTTCAAAAATACCCTTGATTTGGGTCAATTTTTCAAAGACTAGGTCTTGTTCTCCTTTTTCAAAGACCAATTGAACAAAAGGCTGGGTATATTTCTCAATCACCATCAGTTGCTTTTTGTCCATTAGGCTTCTCCTAATTCATCAAGATAGCGATCGATCAGTTGGCGTTGACCTTCAGCATCCAGCTGTTGGCTCAACAATTTGCTGGCAAGATTGACAGTGAGATCTGCCACATCACCTTTGATACTGTTCAATGCTTCTTCTTTGTTATGCGCAATTTCTTGTTGCGCTTTTTCTTTCAAACGTACTGCTTCTTGAGTGGCTTCTGAAAGGATCTGAGATTTATTCTTTTCTGCAGTTTCCTTTGCATTTTCGACGATAGACGCAGCTTCTTTGCGGCTACCTGCCAACTCTTCTTCACGTTTACTTGCTAGTTCCTCAGCTTTTTGACGAGCTGATTCTGCTCCATCAATATCATCTGTAATCTTTTTGGCACGCGCTTCTAAAATTCCATTGATATTGTTCCATGCAAATTTCTTTATTAAAAAGATTAATAATAGGAAGGAACCAGCAATGAGAATAAAGTTACCAATAATTTCACTCATTGATACATGCATTCTTCTACTCCTCCTCTACTTACTCTTCGCCATTAATTTTCTTACCAATATAAATTGATGACAACATGGTAAACACATAGGCTTGGATACATGAAATGAAAATCGAAAACGCTGTCCACGCCATGCTTCCAATAAAGGCAAATGGATACCAATAAACAGCTTGATGCGACAAAGTCACAAGCAAGCTTGCTAGTACCTCACCCGCAAAGATATTTCCGAAGATCCGAAGGGCCAAGGAGGCAAAATTCGTGAATTCTTCCAAAATATTCATGGGGGTCATAAATCCGGGTGTCACAAAAGCCTTTAAATATTCCTTCACACCACGTCTGCGAATTCCTTCTACATGGGCGATTAAGGTGATCAAAAATGAAAAGGCAAAGTCATAACCCAGGTTAGCGGTTGGTGATGTCCACAAATTGTAACCATTGGTCGTTTCGATTTTAGCCATCAATCCAATGTTATTGGCTACTAAAAGAAAGAGGAAAAGAACAAACAAGAACAAGGAATAGTCCTTTATGTAATGTTCCCCAATATTTCCTTTTGTAAAGCCTACGACAAAGTCATATGCGTATTCCAGCACATTTTGTTTGCCTTTTGGTCGGATCGACATTTTTCGACTGGCCCAATAAATGAAGCCAAAAACGGCGAAAACAGAAATCAGGGTCATAGCAAGTAGGGTCAAATTAAAAGATACAGGTCCAAGAGTAATCGTTGGATTGATACTTTCTTCCAAGGTTTGACACCTCCTTTTCTAAAATAGAAGCGTCTATTTGATAATAAAGGCCATAACCAAGGTTACGAAGAAAGTACCTTCGACAAAGGCAACACCAAGAATCAAGAGGCTACGCAATTGACCGATAATTTCTGGTTGACGAGACGCAGATTTCAATAAGCTACTCATCATCAAACCTTCTGCCAGTGATACACCAAAACAGGCTAAACAAAGACCTAAAAATGTTAAATTCATGATGAATTCTCCTTTTATAAATTTTACCTCCTTAGTTTACTCCTAAAAGATATAATAGTCAAATATTTCCTATAAAAGTAAGCGTTTTAGTGAAATTACGTTATTTTTTTAATATGATAATTTTTCCTATCTACGATTGATTTCTTTTAATTTTTAGACGCTTTGTCCACCTCTATTCATTTTTTCTTCTAAAAAACTCTCACCTGCTCAGCAGATGAGAGAATTCGATTATTTAAAGATAGACGTTTTGAAACTGTCTGTTTGTTGCAATAATTTCTTAAAGATTTTTTCTTTCAAGGCAAGGGTATTGTCAAATTTGACAGAACCATTCTTCAAGCTGGCCTGATCTTTTTCAACCGCAGTTGCAAAGGCTTGTTTTAAGTCATCATAAGTGCTATAAGTAGTGCCATCCACTTCAATAGCCTGAAGTCCATTTTTAGCACTGGTCACCACTTCGTTGAAGTAGGCTTTCTTCCAGTCTTCAAGGGTACTGAATGTTCCATCAGAAATCTTTTGAATGATGTAATCATCCCCTAAAGTCGCATGACCTGCTTGTTTGGATTCTTGTTTATACTTGTTTGAAGCATAGCCTAAGAAGCCTTTTTCATAACCATAGTAGCCCCAGAGTCTAAAGGTATTGTGTTTGAAGGACATGGCTCCAGGAGCCCCTTCACTGGTGTTTCCACCATAGATCCCTGTCATCATCGGCACCGTCACATAGGCTGAGCCAAAGTCTGATGGATTATAGACACCATTTCCAGGACCACGATTGGTCATGAAGTTGTTGGTGATGAGATCATCTACTGAATGTAAGGTGATGGCTTTTTCCTCATCACTCAAAGGACGCACCTTATCAAATTGATTCTTGGTATTAGCCCCTCGGTATTGTTTATCAACCTTCTTGAACCATGCATTGTTCAAGTCTTGACTGCCTTTATTGAGGACGGCTTCTCCTTCTAGGTAATCCAGAAGCATGAGAGTGTCATTATAGCCTTTCATATACCGATCAATTTCGTCACGTGACTTCAAATCATTTGGATTGGTATTGTACCATTGGTTTCCATCGTTAGGACGCTCATAGGCCATGTTGATACCTAAGGCCTTGTACTCCCCATTTGGATTGGATACGGATGGTGTTTGCAACATGCCTTGGGCAAAGGCTTCGATATCAGTTCCTTCGCGGTGTCTCCAACCACCTAAGTAAACCATACGGTCATTGACGTGCGTCGTTTCGTGCGTGAAGGCAGAGACCCCAAAGTCACTGATCATATCGGTCACCATGAAGAAGACAGAGTCATCTTTATATGGATTTCCGTAAATTCGCGCCACTGCTCCCATTCGCCAATCTGTCGCATGATAACGATCGGTTGGACCATACAATTCACGGATTGGAGCCACATCCTTGCCACTGTTGGTATGTCCATAACGGTCTGTACTAATGCCCTTGTAGTTTTGGTTATCAAGGACAGGGGTCGGCACCATATTGTTGCTCTTCAAGAGCTGATTGCGAACCTTATCCGTTGCTAGACGTGACCAGAAATCTAGGTAATTTTGTTGCCCTTTAGCGACTTTATCAATTTCCGCTTTGAAGGCATTGCGCTCTGCTTCCGTGTTCTTGCCATATTTCTCGAAGGAACTATAGGCCATAGTGTTGTAAGTTGAAATCAAGAACATATGAGCATCTTTTAAGTTCAAGAGTGGCAAGATCATTTTACCGTGAACATCATTGTTTAAGCCCTCATAGGCTCTATGCTTAGCAGATGCGAATGCTGGATTGGTCGTCTCAGGCTCCACAATATAGACATTGTCTTTGGTTGCTTTGATGAACCAATCGTTCAAGTCTGTCTCTTTTGTAAAGAGCTCCATATTGTACTTCAAGAAGTCATTGAGGTTGCCAGAAAGAGTCGATTTAGCCACGACTTCACGGAAAGCATCGTGGGTACGAGTCCCTTTGATGTAGTCTTCTTTTGAGCCGATTTCAATCAAGCGGTCTAAGACATCAACATTCTTCCCATAGAAGTCTGGCTTGAACAACATGAGTTGCTTGAGATTGACATTATCGAATTTCACCCCGTAATAACGGTTGAGGTAAGAAAGACCCAAAAGAACAGCAGCCTTATTATCATCAATCTTCTTAATGAGCGCACGTTTGGCAGCCTCATCTGTGTTTAATTGATGGTCTTGGTTTTCAACCAGTTGTTTGACAAAGTGAGTCAGATTGTCCTTGACTTCTTGGAAACTCTCCTCGAGGTAAAGGTTCTTAATGGCATTGACTTTGTTAGGACCTGTTCGACCAAGATGTGTGTAGATTGGATCTGATTGCAATTCTACTGGACTTAGTTTCCCTACGATAGCACTGATGAGATCGCTCCGGTCTTTGTCCACCATATTTGGCGTGTAGACCACTTCACCGAGCTCCGCCACACTGTACTCTTTGACTTGTTTAACTTTAGACTCTTTCGGTGAAATGCTAAAGATATCTTTGGTCTTATCTGCGTAGTGGATCAGGATGTGATCCGCATCCGCTAGTTCCGTGACAAAATCATTGCCCTTCATAGCCGTTACAGACAAGACTTCCTTGGTCAAGAGAGGACTCGTTGCAGCCAATTTATTCCCTTGGTCGACAATCCATTCTTTGTTGTAGAATGGTTGCAATTTAGCAATATTGCGGTAAGCTAGCTCACGAGTCGCATCGTAACCAGTGATGGCCTTGTATTGATCGTCTTTGCTAACAAGGTGATTGAGCGTATCTTCAATCGGTTTGCTGCTGGTGAATTTATCAGCAGTGATTCCCATTGCTTCGATTTTCTGCTCAGCTTCTGCTAGTGAGATGCTTGGAATTTTACGGGAGTTGTTAAAGGATTTCTTCCCTTCACTCACGCCTTCCACACTGTAATTGCGCTTGGTTCTTGAATAGGTGAAATAATCATCTGCGTCGATATCGGAGTGTCCGAAGACCATCTCACCAGTTTTGACTTTCATCATGGTGATGTTGTCTTCAATAGTCCCCAAGGCCCAGTTGGTCCCTAGTAATCCACCAGACTGAACAGCTTCTTTTAGTTCAATCGAACCTTTAGCAACGGAGTTTCTGAGAACCCCTTCTTTACCGACTGTGTGGTTATTTCCACCATTTTGAGAGGAATAAACGAGACCTGCAGCTTTGGCTTTATTACCAGTGATTTCAGCATCAACGTAAGCTTTTTCAACGACACCTTTCCAGTTCTCACCAACAACACCCGCTAGATAGCCACCTTTGTTCCCAGCAGCGTGCAGTTTACCGATAAAGGCAACGTTGCTGACCTTCCCACTACCATCAATTTTATTGACAATTCCTGCTACATCATTGTTCCCGACAACACTTCCTGTTACTTTAACATTCTCGACAGTTGCATTATTTTTGATAACACCTGCGATTGGGGCTACTCGATCTGTCCCAGGTAGGTCGATATTGACATTTTCAAGCAAGAGATTCTTAACCGAGCCACCTTCGATGTTCCCAAACAATGGTCTTGTAATGTTATGGATGGCAAATGTATTCCCATCCGTACTTTCCAAAATTCCCTTGAAGGCATTGGTCACATAGGATTTCCCTGCTGGCTGGACATTAGCCGCATTCATATTGCTACCCAGTTTAAAGGTACCAGTCGGATTGGCTTGCATAGCTTTTACAAGTTCGTTGAAATTGTAGTAGATATCACCTTCATGTGCTTTGGGTTTCGCAATATAGTGGACATAGACCTCACTGAACTGGTTGTCCGCAGTCCGTTGAATGAGATCAGGAGCTTTGGCTGTTACTTTGTAGAGGGTCACGCCATCTACCGTTACTTCTTCAATTTTATCAACGGCTAGTTTTGTAACCTTATTATCATAGGTAGTAACCTTTAAGTAGTAAGGCTTCACATCTGATGGTGTTTCAGACAAGAGGCTGCTATCGGTCTCAAGACCTTGGTCATCCACGCTAATCAGACTGGTTTCCTTGATGTTTTTGATTTCAACTTTTTTAAGATCAATTCTCAGTGGTTCTTCCTTGAGAACTTCTTCTTCATCCCCATTTCCACGGTCATACACCATGGTTGTTGCGAGCGTATAATCCTTGTAGTAGTCCAAGTCCGCTAAAGCAGCTGCCAAGTCCGTCTCTGAAAGGGTCAGGGTTTTCACCACTTGATCACCCTTCTTCAATACAGCCTGGATGGACTTGATGGTCACACCGTCTGGTTTGTCCAAATGATAAGTAGCTTTAGCACTGCGCTTCAATTCTTCCTTATCGACCTGGGTCAAAGTCAAGGTTGGCTTGTCAAGTTCTTTGGTCCCTTGTTGAATGATCTGATCTTGCGCCTGTACAACTACTTCTTCAGAAATCGTAGGAGCATCCGCCGTTTTGACCCCCTTAATAGTCTTGTAAACCTTGGTGATTTTCTTCTTCCCATTTTTACCGGCTTGAGAAACTGTTTCTGATCCTTTTAGCAAGGTGGCATCTTGTTCGGTTACCGTCTTAAATGGAATCTCCTCAAAAGCAACTTCCTCTGTTTGGCCTTCAATCGCCTTGGTCCCACGACTGATTCTTTCTGTCACAGGAGCTTTTACCGTTTCAGTTGTCGTGCTGAGGGGCTCACCATTTTTCTCACCATTGACCGTCTTATAAACACGGCGAATTTCCTGGCTACCGGCCTCACCTTTCTGAAGAAGGCTTTCTTCATCGGTATAACGATTGGCATCCGTTACATACTCTGTTTCATATGGAAGGATTACCGTTTCTGTCTCTGTTACTGTCCCTTCCGTTACTTGATAGGTTGGGTTCTCTGGTTGAATAGGAGCTTCGCCGACATGGCCTTCTTCCTGTGTCCCCTTGGCTTCCACCACACCTGTATAGGCTGGGTTCTCTGGTTGAACAGGGGCTTCGCCGACATGGCCTTCTTCCTGTGTCCCCTTGGCTTCCACCACACCTGTATAGGTTGGGTTCTCCGGTTGAATAGGGGCTTCGCCAACATGGCCTTCTTCTTGTGTCCCTTTGGCTTCCACCACACCTGTATAGGCTGGGTTCTCTGGTTGAACAGGAGCTTCACCCACGTGACCTTCTTCCTGCGTTCCCTTAGCTGTTACCACTGGGGCAGGTTGTGGACTTGGTTGAACATCCTCCTTGGTCCCGACAGCAAGAATTTGTGAAACTGGTTCTTTAGTGACCTTGCTTTCAACGACTCTGCGAACTTCTTGTCCATCTACCACACTCACTTCCGTCAATAGGGTCCGCTCCCCATTTTGACCAGCAGTCAGCACCTTGGTTTGCCCTTTGGCTAATGTAGGATCAGCTTGGTTGACAGTTTCAAATGGCACAGGCTCAGTAGAGACTTCCAGGCTTGGTTTTTCAACTTGAGGAAAGGCTGGAGCGACTTCTGGGGTCACACGCGCATGTGCTTCCACTTGTGGAATCCCTGCGCTTGTTTTGATCGTTCCTTCTACAGAAGGTTTCGTTTCCTGCATAGCCTTTGGCTCTTGTAAGCTCGTTTGTTGGACTGACGGGTAGCGCAGATAACCAACATAATCATAGCCATCAATTTGAATCACGCCATTTGCAAGATCTTTGCTCGATGCGATCGCAAGATCCTGATTATAGGCGCGCAAAACTTGATTTTGTAGGGCTGCGACTTCAACTGGAAGTAGAAGACTTTGTCCCATGGCTCCAATCAAAAGGACGCCCATAACCTTCTTTCGGTGCTTTTTAGAGAGTAAGAGGACCGCAAAGGAAGCAGTGGCTAGACTCAACCCAAAAAGGGCAACTTCCTGACTTCCTGTTTGAGGAAGAAGCGGCTGAGTTGCTTCCTTCTTCTTATAGACGAGATAGAAAGTATCTTCATTTTGATATGCTTCAGGGATTGCATGAATCACCTGCGCCTTTTCTTCAGCAGTTAGCTCTTCTTCTGTCACGTAACCTAAGTGCACATGAGCAGGTAAGGTCACCTGATCTGCTTGGACAGGACGAGCTCCTAACAGGCTTCCTCCTAATAAAAAGGCTCCAATGGCAACTGGACCAACACCGACAGATAATTTTCTAATCGAATATTTGGTCATTTTTTCAAACGTTTGTTTCGCTTTTTTCATCCTAAAATTCCTATATAGTAATATTTAACCCTCGAGCAGGGACCTGATTGTTTTTAGAGAGGCTGGGATCCTTTCCAGAAATAAGAACCTTCCCGGGATTTTTTACCTTTACCTATCTTATCTTTTTTCTTCTATTTTAGCAAGCTCTAAAACTCAAAAAAATAAACCGTTTTCTTTATAGGAAGAAAGCAACACAAAAAACGCCTCGAAAGGCGTTTGTATCATAGATCTATTTATAAGGATTGGTACAAATCATTGTATCGTTGACTAGCCGTATCCCATGAGAAGTCACGCGTCATAGCTTGCTCTTGGAGACCATACCAAGCCTGTTTGTCATTGTAGTAGACAGCCAAGGCTTCATCAACTGCCCAGTTAAACCAATAGCCAGACAAATTATTGAAGCTAAAGCCTGTTCCACTTCCATCAACAGCATTATACGGTTGGACCGTATCTCGAAGTCCGCCGACTTCATGCACCAGAGGAAGGGTTCCATAACGCATGGCCATCATTTGAGAAAGGCCACATGGTTCAAAGCGGCTTGGCATCAAGAAGACATCCGACGCTGCATAGATTTCTTGGGCCAATTGGACATCAAATGTGATATTCGCTGAAAGTTTATCTGGGTAGGCTTGACCAAACCAAGCAAAGGCATTTTCAAATCCAGGATCTCCTGTACCGAGCAAGACAATCTGAATATCCTTTTGCAAGAGTTGATGCAACTCTTCTACCACAACGTCAAAGCCTTTTTGACGTGTCAAACGAGAGACGATCCCAAACAAAGGAACATCATCGCGAACAGGTAGACCGACACGTTCTTGAAGAGCTCGTTTGCTAGCTGCTTTACCTGAAAGATCTGAGAGACTGAAGTGATGAGTCAAGAGTGGATCCGTTTCAGGATTATACAGATCCGCATCAATCCCGTTAACAATCCCTGTCACCTTGCCAGACTCCATCCGAAGGATCTGATCCAAGCCACAACCATATTCAGCAGTCATAATCTCATGCGCATAGCTAGGAGAAACAGTTGTCACACGGTCAGCATATAGAATGCCGGCTTTCATCCAGTTCAGGCAATCATTCCACCGAAGTGTTCCATCTGCATAGCGTTCAAATCCAACTCCGAATAGATCCCACAACATTCCTGGGTCGAACTGACCTTGGAATTCCAAATTATGGATAGTCAATACTGTTTTAATTCCATGATAAGCTTGAATCCAACGGTATTTTTCCTTCAGCAAGAAAGGAATCATCGCTGTATGGTAATCATGGGCATGAAGAACATCTGGAATGAAGTCAACTCGTTCCATCGTTTCTAAGGCCGCGAGCTGGAAGAAGGCAAAGCGTTCGCCATCATCAAAGTCACCATACACATGTCCTCTAAAGAAATAGTGTTGGTTATCAATAAAGTAAAAGGTGACTCCATCGCGCACAATGCGTTTCACACCCACATATTGACTTCTCCAGCCAACCTTGGTCTCAAAATGCAAGACATCTTCGATTTGATCTCCAAACTTGGCCTCTACCATATCATAGTAAGGGAGGATCACGCGCACATCATGACCACTTTTCGCTAAGGATTTAGGAAGGGCGCCAATGACGTCTCCCAAACCACCTGTTTTAGAAAATGGTGCACCTTCAGCTGCAACAAATAATAGTTTCATTAGACAATATCCTCTGTAACAATCGTTCTTTTTTTAACCACGACAGGTGCTTCTTCTGTCCCACGAATCGTCACACCAGCAGCGACTTCGACACCCTTATCCAGGATGGCATATTCGACGATTGCATTTTCATGAATCACAACACCAGGGAAGAGAAGACTACTGCGGACTTCTGAACCTTCATGAAGGTGTACCCGACGTGAAACAACGGAGCGTTCAACGGTTCCTTCTACAATACTACCCGAAGCAAATTGAGACGTTTTAATATGTGAAGTCTTGGAATAATACGTTGGTTCTTCATTCTTCACTTTCGTATACACCTTTTGGTTTGGTGAAAAGAGCTTCATGAATTTTTGGTTTTCCAACATATCCAAGTTTGCATGGTAGTAGGATTCCACTGAATGAATATTGGCTAGGTAACCTGTATATTCAAAGGCAAAAGCATTGTATTCCACCGCCAAATCACGCAAGATATAGCGCAATTTTTGTGGGTATTCTTTCTTGGCTTCTTCTTCAATTTTTTCAATCAACCAAGGAGTATCCACAATAAAAACATCTGTCGACATGTTATAGACTTCGTCAGGATCCTTGCCATCGAAAAGTCTTTGCTCTGTAACATGGTCTGTTTCATCAATTTCCAAGATAGCATTGACTTCAGAGATATTTTGAAGATGCAACTTCTTATAAACCACTGTAATCGGACGGTCAACGCTATTATGCAAGTGGAAAACTTGATTGAGGTCAATATTCATCAAAACATCACAGTTTAAAGCAACTGTTTGGTTGGAACCAGACCGTTTCAAATAGGTCAATAATTGTTGGTAGTATTCTGGCCCTACCGTTGTATTTTCAACTGGAGTATTATAGATTCCGAGGTAATAGTGGCTCAATAAAGTAGACAAGCCCCATTCACGACCTGAACGAATATGGTCAAAGACCGAACTAATATTTTCTTGTTGGAAAATCCCAAAAACACTACGAATACCAGCATTCGCAAGACTAGACAACGGGAAGTCAATCAAGCGGTATTTCCCATCAAATGGTAGAGAGGCTACCGGACGATGGCTGGTCAAAGTGGACATATCATGATACCCAACTGTATTTCCTAAAATGGCTGAATATTTATCAATCTTCATCTGTTGCTACCCCCACTTTTTCATTGTAACCGACAACTTGTACTTCCTCTGTTCCATCAATCACGACACCTTCTGCAATGACTGCACCTTCTCCGATAATCGCGCGTTTCACGACAGCTCCTTTACCGATAATGGCATTGCTCATCACGATAGCATCTTCAACAACTGCTCCTTCACGAACTTGAGCTTCTGTTGATAAGATGGAGTGTTTTACTGTACCGTCTACCAAACAACCATCGACTACAAGAGAATCTTCGATGTGAGCATGTTCCCCAAAGAAGTTTGGTGGTGAAATAAGGTTGCGTGAATAGATTTTCCAGTGACGATCGCGACTATCCAAGGCATTATTTGGATCGATATATTCCATATTGGCTTCCCAAAGAGACTCAATCGTACCAACGTCTTTCCAATAACCATTGAATTCATAAGCATAAACACTTTCGCCTGATTCTAGATACGTTGGAATGACATTTTTACCGAAGTCTGACATATCGATATCGCTCTTCTCAGCAGCAACTAACATATTGCGCAGACGAGCCCAGTCAAAGATGTAAATCCCCATGGAAGCCTTGGTAGATTTTGGTTCCGCTGGTTTTTCTTCAAATTCGACAATCCGATTATTAGCATCTGTATTCATGATTCCAAAACGGCTTGCTTCCTTCAAAGGAACATCTAGGACGGCAACAGTCAAGCTTGCGTTATTATCCTTGTGTGCTTGAAGCATGTCATCGTAATCCATCTTGTAGATGTGGTCCCCAGATAGAATCAAGACATATTCCGGATTGATGCTGTCGATATAGTCGATGTTTTGGAGAATCGCATGACTAGTTCCTTCGAACCACCGATTTCCTTCACTAGCTGAATAAGGTTGGAGAATAGACACACCTGTATTGATTCCATCCAAGCCCCAGCTGGAACCATTCCCAATATGGCTGTTAAGGGCAAGTGGTTGATACTGTGTAATCACACCAACATTGTGAATTCCTGAGTTGGCACAGTTTGAGAGAGCAAAATCGATAATCCGATAGCGCCCACCAAATTGAACCGCAGGTTTCGCGATGTTTTTGGTTAATTTTCCAAGACGTGTTCCTTGCCCTCCGGCAAGAATTAAAGCGAGCATTTCATTCTTCATTGACTACTTCCTCTTTTTAAAGCTTGGACTCCCTTAGAGTCAACCGATCATCATTTTTTATCTGATGTTTTAGATTTCGTTTTGCGAACCTTCCGTTTCACCTTCCAAATGCTAGCCCCTAAAGCCGGCAAAGTAAAGGTCAAAGTTTGTTCATAATCCTTCCACAGTCCATCTTGAGACTGAACTGTCGGATTGTGCTCTTTCCAGACACCTCCCCATTCTTCTAATTCTGTATTCCAAATTTCTTCATAGATCGCTGATACAGGCACACCAATCGTAAAGTCCTTGCGTTCCACCGGTGCCATATTGAAGACGCACACCAAAAGATCGCCTTTACGATTTTTCCGAACCATAGACAAGACGCTCTGATCCCGATTATCTGCATCAATAATCTCTAAACCATCAAAGCTATCATCAATCTCCCACAATTCCTTGTGTTCTTTGTAGAAATGATTGAGCTGGGATGTAAAATGACTCATCTTAGCATTCATTTCATCCTCTAGATTGCTCCATTCCAGCTGCTCTTCTGACTTCCATTCCAAAAATTGACCAAATTCTGAACCCATAAAGAGTAATTTCTTACCTGGATGACAGATCTGATAGGTCAAGAGGTTACGGAGTCCAGCAAATTGATTATACCGATCTCCCCACATCTTATGCATCAAACTCTTCTTACCATGCACCACTTCATCGTGTGAAAATGGTAGTAAGAAGTTTTCAGAAAATGCATACATGAAACTAAAGGTTACCAGGTTAAAGTCAAATTTCCGGTAGATGGGATCTTCTTCGTAGAATCGAAGGATATCATTCATCCAACCCATATTCCATTTATAGTCAAAGCCAAGACCACCTTCTTCTTCAGGACCAGTGATCTTTTGACCAGCAGAACTTTCTTCTGCAATCATCATGACATCTGGATGTTCGTTCTTGATAATCGCATTCAAACGTCTAAGGAAATGAACGCCTTCGTAGTTGAGGTTTCCACCATCAATATTTGGTGTCCATGGACCACTATCGTAGTCAAGATAGAGCATATTGCTCACAGCATCGACCCGAATCCCATCTAAATGATAGGTATCAATCCAAAACTTCAAACTAGAAATCAAGAATGACTGGACTTGATTCTTTCCTAAGTCGAAGTTCAAAGCTCCCCATCCGTAGTTATGGGCACGATGTTCATCCTGGTATTCAAAGGTTGGTGTTCCATCATAATAAGCCAAGGCATCATCATTGATGATGAAATGTCCTGGTACCCAATCCACGATCACTCCGATATTGTTGAGGTGGCATTCTTCCACGAAGTCTTGAAACTCTTCTGGGCTACCATAAGTCTGCTCGAGTGCAAAATATCCCATGAGCTGATAGCCCCAACTCAAGCCCAATGGATGAGCCATCACTGGCATAAATTCCACGTGGGTGTAGTTCATCTCCACCAAATATGGAATCAATTCTTCTTTTAGTTGTTTGAAGGTATAGGAACTGTGATCCTCATTACGTTTCCACGATCCTGCGTGAACCTCATAAATATTAACAGGTCGTTCCTTAAAACCAAGTTTTTTGCGGCGCGCTCTCCAGAGACCATCTTTCCAGTTTTTCTCTGGAATGGTCTTAATAATAGATCCTGTATTGGGTCTCTTTTCCATCCATAATGCTAGAGGATCGATTTTTTGCACCTGATGACCATTTTGTCGAGTCACCAAATACTTGTATATATCTCCCTCTTTTGCATCGGAACAGAAGACTTCCCAGACGCCTCCTTCATTACGAACCATTGGAATTTTACGAGCTTCCCAATCAGTGAAATCACCAATCAGATCCACCGCCTGAGCATTGGGAGCCCAAACACGGAAGGTAAAGCCTTCTTGTTCTCCCCTTGTTTCCTTGTGAGCTCCTAAGTACTCTTGAAGATGGAAATTATCCCCTCTTCCAAATGTCCATAAGTCTGTGCTTCTATCCATATACTCACCTCTTTGCTTTTTGAAAGCGTTTTCTATTTGATATTATTCTACTATAAAATCACTTAATTTTCAAGTTGATTCCTGTAAAATCATGTAAAATTATCAGGAAAAGTTTTTCCATTTTCTTTCCCGAACCTTTTCGATCCTTCCTTGGTCATCCTCCTTATCTTACTTACGATTATACTATATATACGAGGAAAATCAAACAAAAACCGAACATTTAAATCACTATTTTTATTACTAACTAGTTTATTACGAATAAAATGAACATTTTTATGAACAATGTAAAAAAAGACTAAGACAGATTTGTCTTAGTCTTGTTGAATTCTTAGTCTACGTTCACGTATTCTTTTGAAAGTTCAAGAACTTCTTCCATTGTTGAACATTCAGTAAGAGCACGGTTAGCGTATTCTTGCATTTTAGCTGTGTCGAGTTTCTTCATCAAGCTACGTGTACGAAGGACAGATGTCGCTGACATAGAGAACTCATCCAAGCCCATTCCGACAAGAAGTGGAACAGCAGTTTGGTCACCGGCCATTTCACCACACATACCAGC
>CAKPZX010000006.1 GCA_934215455.1 uncultured Streptococcus sp. | reverse complement strand
TGCTTCCTCAGATCACTCGGTTTGATTTTACTTTGTTTCATGGTCATAATCATATACCATTTCTTTTGGATCTTTTGTTTGACTAATACAAAATAGGTCTTCAAAGGTCTTCGCATTTTTAGCGCCCATTAGGATCATCAGTATAATTTTCTGAATTAGGAGACTGTCCCATCACTATTCGAACTTCGTCTCCCAACTTACGCTGTTCCCATTCATCCGTGAATCCTTTAAATCGCAATTCTGGAACTTTCTTTTTAACTGAATCATCTATTTTCGCCATAGTCCCCACCATTTTATTGGTTTTTCTTGATTTACCTTATCAACAGTCTAGTTGGTTGGTACCAATGGAGCAAGGCAGCTAAGAAGGGATATTAGTGGCAATTAATAAAATACATGAGGTTGGGCATATTGCCCCACCTCTTTTTATGATATACTAGAGTAGTTTTTGAGACTTGTAAAAAATGTGATTTTCTAGTTCAAATTTATAAAAAGAAAAGGGGAGAACATGGACATCTTTTTGAGGAGCATATCAGGGATTCTCGTCATCCTGGGTATGATTTTAGTGGGCTTTGTCATTGGTGAAAAAGGCTGGTTCGATGATAAGTCGCGTGGCCTACTCGCTAAATTGGTCACTCAAGTTGCTCTTCCCTGCTATATGCTCTACACCATTACGCAGCGCTTCACAGCAGCAGATCTACTTAAAATGTTGCCAGCCTTGCGGTTTCCTGCCCTGTCTATGGTTGTTTTACTTGGCATCGCGACAGCAGTAGCCAGGATCTTTGCAGTGAGACAGGACCGTCGTGGCCTCTTTATTTCCATGTTTTTTAATTCCAATACCATCTTCGTGGGGCTTCCTATTAACCAAGCCCTCTTTGGAGATGCCAGCATTCCCTATGTTTTGATCTATTACATGTGTAATACGACCTTTTTCTGGACTTTGGGAACCTATCTGATCCAGCGGGATGGTGAGGGAGAAGCGCAGTTTGATCTCAAAACCAGTCTGAAAAAAGTCTTTTCTCCGCCCTTGATGGGCTTTCTCTTGGGACTAGTCTTGGTGATGCTGCAGATCAAGTTGCCAGCCTTTCTAGCCAGTGATTTGCAGTATCTGGGTAATTTAACAACCCCTTTATCCATGATATTCATCGGTTTGTCAGTGTCTCATGTAGGTGTGAAGCAGTTGGTTCTGGGAAAAGATCAGCTATTGATTCTACTAGGTCGCTTCCTGGTTGCCCCTCTTTTGATGGCTTCCATCGTCTACTGGTTGCCTCTTCCAAGCCTGATGAAGCAAGTCTTTATCATCCAGTCCGCCATGCCTGTGATGACCAATGCGCCAGTTGTTGCCAGCCTCTACGGAGCTGATAGTGACTATGCAGCGGTCATGGTGACAGAGACGACCCTTGCAACCATGGTGGTGATCCCTATTCTCATGCTGTTGATGGCTTAACAAATAGAAACTACAAAAGCTCAAGTTTTTCTGCAAACTTGAGCTTTTCTTATAACAAGGCTAACAAGATGGTAAGGACCAGAGCGATGCCCATCCGAATCAGGTGGTGAGCTGGATGGAAGTTTCCTTTGTGTTTCCCATTCCAATAGGCCCCGTAGCAAATCAAACCACAGCCGATCAGCCAAAGGATTAGAGAGGCAATCGGTAAAAAGAAGTAGAGGATGAGAGATAAGGTCGCAAGGCTACTTCCGATGAGGAGAAATGTATTTCCTAGAGTGTGATTTCCTTTTTTAACTTCAGAAAGAGAAGCCAATAAGTGAAGAAGAGCAAAAGCAAGGGAAAAGAAGACTGTAAAAAAGCCGAGAAGAATGAGGAGGTTCATAAGATTTCCTTTCTGCCACTTAGGGCTAGTAGATGAAAAGTGAGTTTTCTATAAAGTCGTTAGTAAAACTAAAGTCAGGGGTTCACTGCCACTTAGCAATCAGTTCTTCCTTGTGTTCTGCGACATAATCTAAAAAATCTAGCGTGGCTTGGGAAGGTTCTTTGGCATAGAGCAGGCCATAAGGGAGACTGTGAGAGGTCTCTAAGGGGATAGTGACCAGGCTCGGGTGGTTGTCCTGAAAAATCTTTTGGGTGATAAAGACATAAGGCAGCACCTCAGTCATGGAAATCGAGTCCTGACCAATGGTTTGGGCTTCTTGAATGGAAATATCTGGCTCAAAGTCTTGGAGGTCCTTTCGCAGAGCATCCAATTGGCTAATAGCCCCCTCTCGAGCAAGAATAATGGTATATGGAAGGATGTCCTCTAAGGTCACCTTCTTTTTCTTTGCTAGAGGATGGAGTTGATTAACGGCGATGCAAATAGGAGTTTGAAAGAGTTCAAAAAATTGGCATTGGTCTGCCCAAGCTAGGTCACAAAAGATGGCTTCCAGGAGATCGCACTGGTTTCCAAGCAGGTCGAATTGTTTAAATTGTCCCAATTCTGAAACAAGATTTGGAATTTCATAGTGAAATTGGAGGTCATCCTCTCTCGTCAGATTCATGGCATCAATGAGCACACGGGCACGAAAAATAGGAGAGCTTCCAATCTTGATGGTCATGAGGCTTTCTTCAAAGATATTTCTTGCTCGTTCCAAGGCTTGATCAGATAAAGCAATAATCTTCTTTCCATCTTCATAAAGAGATTGACCAGCAGGGGTGAGGGTGACTCCTCTGTTGCTACGGTTAAACAAGGGAAAACCACACCGATCTTCTAGCAGATTGATTTGTTGGACAATGGCTGGAGTAGAAATAAAGAGGGTTTCTGCAGCTTTGCCAAATGAACCCGACTCAGCAACTTGGATAAAGGTCGCCAACTGTTGTATATACATAATGCTCTCCTTAGTATAAAGTCTAGACTTTATACTATCATAACATTTTCTGTCTTCCGAAACAAGTCAAGAAGGACTATACTAGTACCATCAACTGAAAGAGATCACTTCTTGAAAGGAGAAGGAATGACCGATAAACAAAAACGTGTATCTATGGTAGCCTTGCTACTAGCTAACTTTATAGGAGGGCTGGATACCACTATGCTCAACACCGCCCTTCCACAGATTATCAAAGATTTGAATGGGGTCAACCAGCTTGGACTCTTGACCTCCATCTTGCTCTTTTTTGTAGCATTAACGACGGTGCTCTGGGGGAAATTAGGCGAGGTGATTGGCAATAAAAAAGCTTTTCAAATTGCAACGACGATTTTTCTTCTAGCCTCACTTCTTGGCGGCTTATCCTGGAATATCTGGGTCATGGTCTTTGCTCGAGGCATGATGGGCTTGGGAATTGGGGGCATGGTTTCGATTCCCTATGTGATTTATGCCAAGCTTTTTCCAGATAGTAAGGAGAGAGCCAAAGCCCTTGGTTGGGTGACAGCCTTTTATAGTGTAGCTAGTATCTTGGGGCCTATTATCGGTGGTTTTATCGTAGATGTATTGAGCTGGTCCTGGGTATTTTACAGCTTGATTCCCTTTGGACTCTTGTCAGTCATCCTCTTACAAGTCTTTTACCATGAAACAGTGGTAAGCCATAAGCCAAAAGTAGACGCTGTCGGAAGTGGCCTGCTCGTAGCAGTCTCTGGCTTCTTACTATACTGGATTAGTCATGTGACCAGCCAACCCCTCTTTATCAATTTGGGATTTGCTGGAGCAGTGGTAATTCTTGTCACAATCTTATGGCAATGGGAAAAACGCGTAGAAGACCCGATTTTGCCAATCAGTCTCTTGAAAAACAGTTCTTATCTCACAAAAAATATGCTGATGGTCTTGATCTATGCCTTTACCATTGGTTATAGCATCTATGCTCCTATGTGGGCACAACTGGTATTAAAGACCAATGCAACCCTAGCTGGTGGGACACAGATTCTAAGTTCCATCGCAGTGATGGTAGCAACTCGTCTAGCAGCTGGCTTGATTGGACGATGGACTTTTAAAAAAATGATCAATGTGGGCTTTGCATCGATTGCCCTTTCTGCGATCATGATGGCTTTGGCGCCTGTTTCAGCTTCCTATCTTTACATTGCAGGAAGCGGAGCCTTTCTTGGACTGGGACAAGGACTCGTCTTTCCACCAGCCCAAGTGGCCTTTCAAGATGCGGTACCAAAAAGCCAACTCAATATTGCCACTACATTTAGCCTCTTGATGAGGACACTGGGACAAACCTTTATGGCCTCCATCTATGGGCTTATTTATGCCAGTCAAGTCCAGCTAACCAATGGCACGACTCAAGCCTATCAAGGATTTCATTTGATTTTTATCATTGCCCTTATTGCTGTACTCCTTGGTTGGCTGCTCAACCAAATCACTTGGAAACTCTAACCTGACTTTTTAACAATAGAAAGAAGAATCATGATGAATACAACTGAATTAACAAACCGCTTAGAACTAAAAGAACTCGTCGATACTTTCTCCATCCTTGCTGATACAAAGGATGTGGACTTGCAACTCCAATTATTTAAGGAAGATGCAGTAGTGTCATCGAGCGTCAATGGAAAAGCAGGCAACACTTACCAAGGGCGCCAAGAAATTGGCCAAGCTTTCTCCAACTACCTCAATCTTTTCCACACCGTCTACCATATCAATGGCCAACAGACAGTGACTTTTACAGATGATAGCCATGCGACAGGCATTGCTTATTGCCAAGTTGTCCTTATCTGTGATGAAAATGGCAAAGAGATTCAATTGACCCAAGGTGTACGCTACCATGACAGCTATGAAAAGGTTGACGGTAACTGGTTGATTGCTAAGCGTGAGTCCAACTTTATGTGGGCACGAACAGATAGCATTGAAAAATAAGGAGGAAAATATGAAAAGACTGCTTTATGTAGCAGGAATAATGTTCAGTATCGCAGGACTCACTGCATGCAGTCAAGCTTCGAAAGGAGAGCAAATGAACCATAGTAAAACATCAATGAGTCAAACCAGTTCAACAGAGACAGGAGTTGAACAGGGACAGATTGAAAGCAACACAACAGATCTTTCAAAGGAGGATCAAGAGGCGATTATTGCTCGTTATGAAGAATTACAGCAAGCGCTGATTGATCAAAATATCCCAAAATTAAAGCAGCTTTTGCCTGACGATTATATCGCTGTTCATATTACTGGCAGACGTCAGACTAAGGAAGAATGGTTGGAAGACATTGAAAGTGGAGAGATGAGATATTTTCATTTTTCAGATCTGCATTATAGTCTGAGCCAAGAGGGAAACCGTGTGAACTTAAAGATTCGCCAACGAATTAGGGCTAATATCTATGGTTCAGAAGGGACCTGGTCTATCCCTGGAACACGTGTATTTGAAAAACAAGATGGAACCTGGCAAATCGTAGGGTAGAAGGACACCCCATCGATTTTGAATAGCTTAAATATAGAAAGAGGAAATAAAATGACAAAACAATCTTATGTACGTTTAAATAGTGGCTACGAAATGCCACAAATGGGTCTGGGAGTGTTTATGATTCCAGAAGGAGAAGAAACAGTCAAGGCTGTACGAACGGCTTTAGACCTTGGTTATCGCCAGATTGACACAGCACATGCCTATCAAAATGAGCGTTCAGTGGGACGTGCTGTGAAGGAATCAGGCATTCCTCGTGAGGAAATCTTTATCACAACCAAACTCTGGGTTACCGATTATGGCTATGAAAAGAGCTTAGCTCAGATTGACAAGATGTTAGAACGTCTGGATACAGACTATATCGATTTGCTCTTGCTCCATCAACCAGTTGGTGATTACATTGGCGCTTATCGTGCCATGGAGGAAGCTGCTAGACAAGGCAAAGTACGCTCTATTGGACTATCAAACTTTGAAGGAGAAGCGCTTGATGAAGTTTTAGAAGCTGCAACCACCAAACCAGCAGCCTTACAAGTCGAACTCCATCCCTATGCCACACGCAGCGAATTGAGAAAGCAAATCAAACCCTATGGAACTCTTATTGAAAGTTGGTATCCACTAGGACATGGCGATACCAATTTGCTTAATGAAGCCATTTTCCAAGAACTTGGTCAAAAATATGGGAAATCCCCAGCCCAAATCATTCTTCGTTGGCATATTCAAATGGGTAATCTGGTCTTTCCTAAGTCCACTTCTCGAGCTCATTTACAGGAGAATATTGATATTTTTGATTTTGAATTAAGCAAGCAAGAAATGGCAGAAATTGCTACATTGGATCAGGAAAAACGCTATTACGATACACCGATTGAGGAGAGAGCTAAGTTATACCGTAGCATTATCCCTGCTGATTAAGAAAAGAAGTGTTGGAGGATAGTGCTCACATCAATGCGACGCTTCCCGTTTTAACTTTTGGCCTAAACGTGCTATACTGAAACACAGAAATAAGGCCACTTGGCGATGAAGTGTAGTAAGAGCTGAAAGGATTGGAAGATGAAAAAACAACCGCAAATCATGGAAAAAGAACGTTTGGGAGCTTTTATCGATGCTGTTTTAGCCATCGTGATGACCATCTTGGTGCTGGAATTGGAAAAACCGAAGACCTTTGATCTACAAGGATTATGGGAGCTTCGAACAAATTTTCTCGCCTATGGCATCTCTTTCTTTTGGCTAGGAGCCATGTGGGTCAATATCCATGCTTCCTCACACCTCATTAAAAAAGTCAGTCAAAAAACGGTTTGGGCCACCATTGTCATGCTCTTTTTCTCCTCACTCTTTCCTTATACAACGCAGCTCATAGCGACTCACTTTACGAATGGGACCATGCAGGCCTTTTACGGGATTATCGTCCTACTGATCACTTTTTCAGTCTTATGGTATTACCAGACGCTGGAGGAGGTAAATGACGGCGCAGAAATGCATGGCTTGAATGCAGATCGTAAAAAATGGTTGACCTGGGACATTGGCATTAAGATCCTCGGATTAATCTTGTCTCTAACGATTTTCCCCGCAGGAGTTGGCATCTCAGTCTTGGTAACCCTTGTTTTTATTGTCATTCCTAAGCAGTTTAACCCGTAAAACATCAAAACGAGCCCATTTGGACTCGTTTTGATGTTTAGTTTATTCAGTTTAGGAACCAGCTTAGTCAGTCTTTTTTATTTACTTTGTGAAGAATCATAAAAGACGATATGAGATTCAACAGGATAAGCAAAAAGGTGAAAAGGGAATAGCCGTACAGAGCGATTGGAATTTCATTTTTGAGAAAAATGATAGAAAACAAACTCGTTAAAATTCCCGTTAATAAGCCAGGGACATATTTCCGAAGGATAATTGTCTGAATCAGATGCCCAAATACATGGTAGACGTAAGCAATCACAATAGTTTCGTAAATGGTATAGTTGTTAAACTGGTAACTAAGAAATAGTGATAGAAGTATGATCAGAAATTGCTCTAAGACAATGGCATTGAAAGAAAAAGGTGTGTAATAAGCTAGGAATCGATTATCTGGAGACTGTGCTGATAGTTTTTTGACAAAGGCTGGCATCCATATGATTTCTTCCAGTTCGTGAAGCATGAATAAGGCTGGGAAGAGAAAATAAAATTGCACACTGGTCATTGAAAACACCCCTTTCTAGTTCGAACCCACTTTCAGAATCTCCAAATAAAACTGGACCACCTCTTGCTCGTTATAAGTTTTCCCTTTTCTCAGCCACCAGCTGAGAGTTTCAATAAAATTGGTAACGACCAGGTGTTTGAGATAGGAGTTAGGAATGTTGGGGTGCGATTGGACCAGCTCCTCAGCCACCATGGGGTAGACATCGTGCTCCAGTTCCTTTCGCAGTTGCCGGATAAAATAATCATTCTTTGAAAACAAGAGACTGGTTACATGGTCTTGGTTTTTTTTGAAATGCTGGAAGATATGAGCCAGGTAGTCTTGTGGAGAGAGGTGTTCAGCACGTTCAAAGAGATGGTGAAAGAGCTTTTGGCAGAGTTCATCCAGTAGTAATTCCTTGCTCTCGTAATGGCTGTAAAAGGTCGAGCGCCCCACATCAGCAAGGTCAATGATTTCCTGAACGGTGATGGCCTCGTAGTCTTTTTGGTTGAGTAAGTGTAAGAAAGCTTGATAGATAGCTTTTCGAGTTTTGGTGATGCGACGATCCTGTGCTGTCATATGGACACTTTGAACAAACTGTTCGGTAACGTACGCCCTAAACAGTTTGCCCCTATCCTTTCTGTTGATAGTATTGGATAATAGATAATGAACAAGATGTTCATGAATCTATTATATCAGAGGATTGAGGATTATGAAGACAAAACATGCGGTCTGGATCGCTTTTTTCTTGAATTTGAGTTATGCCATTGTCGAGTTTATTGCGGGAGGGATTTTTGGTTCCAGTGCAGTCCTTGCGGATTCCGTTCATGACTTGGGGGATGCGATCGCGATTGGGATCTCCGCCTTTTTGGAAAGTATCTCTAATCGTGAAGAAGACAGCTCCTATACCTTGGGCTACAAGCGCTTTAGCCTTTTAGGGGCCATGGTCACGGCTGTGATTCTCATGACAGGGTCCGTTCTGGTTATTTTAGAAAATATAACGAAAATCTTTCACCCACAACCTGTCAACGATGAGGGCATCCTCTGGCTTGGAATTATTGCCGTCGGCATCAATGTGCTAGCGAGTCTCGTCATTCGCAAGGGGCAAACCAAGAACGAATCCATTCTCAGCCTGCATTTTCTGGAAGATACCTTGGGTTGGGTGGCTGTCATCCTAATGGCCATTGTTCTACGATTTACCGACTGGTATATCCTAGATCCGATCTTATCTCTTGCTATTTCCATCTTTATTCTGTCAAAAGCCATTCCACGTTTTTGGAGCACGCTCAAGATTTTCCTGGATGCCGTGCCAGAAGGAGTAGATATCCAGAAGATCAAGACGGATTTGGCTGAATTGGACCACGTTGCTAGTATCAATCAGCTTAACCTCTGGACCATGGACGGCTTGGAGAAAAATGCCATTGTCCATGTTTGTCTGGAGCATGTCAAGCATATGGAGGTCTGTAAAGAGTCTATCCGTACCTTGCTCAAAGATTGTGGCTTTCAAAATGTCACCATTGAGGTAGATGAAGACTTGGCGACTCACCGAGCCCACAAGCGCAATATAGAAGAGCTGGAAGCCAGTCAAAGTCATGGGCATGATCATCACTATCACCACCATCATTAATGGAGAGTTGGTATGGGCAGAAGCCTAAGAAAAAGTGTATACTATAGATAAGTAAGCAATAGAAAGTAGGTTGTTCCTATGAAGAAAACAGTCTATACAAAAGCTGGACAAGTGGGCCTTGTAGAAGTGGAGCGTCCACACATCGAAGCACCGGATGATGTCATTCTTCGCATTGTTCGCACTTGTGTTTGTGGATCCGATCTCTGGAGCTACCGCAATCCAGATATTGAAGCAGGCCACCAAAATAGTGGCCACGAAGCCATTGGAATCGTCGAAGAAATCGGTGAAGCTATTACAACAGTCAAACCGGGAGACTTTGTCATCGCACCTTTCACACACGGTTGTGGGGAGTGTGATGCCTGTCGTGCTGGTTATGATGGGACTTGTGACCGCCATATCGGCACCAACTGGTCTGATGGGGTGCAAGCAGAGTACATGCGCTTCGAATACGCCAACTGGGCCCTTGTCAAAATTCCTGGGCAACCATCTGATTATACAGAAGCCATGCTCAAATCCTTCTTGACGCTAGCAGATGTCATGCCAACTGGATACCATGCAGCGCGTGTAGCAGATGTCAAACCTGGCGACAAAGTTGTCGTTATCGGTGATGGGGCAGTTGGTCAATGTGCAGTCATCGCAGCCAAGATGCGTGGGGCATCTCAAATTGTCCTTATGAGTCGCCACGAAGACCGTCAAAAAATGGCCTTGGAATCAGGTGCGACAGCAGTCGTAGCGGAGCGTGGTGAAGAAGGCATTGCCAAGGTCCGTGAAATCCTTGGTGGCGGAGCAGATGCGGCCCTTGAATGTGTCGGTACCGCAGCAGCTGTCGATCAAGCCCTTGGGGTTCTTCATAATGGAGGGCGCATGGGATTTGTTGGCGTGCCTCATTACAATAATCGTGCACTAGGTTCGACCTTTGCCCAAAATATTTCTGTGGCAGGTGGAGCAGCCTCAGTTACTACTTATGACAAACAAGTTTTGTTAAAAGCAGTTCTTGACGGTGATATCAATCCGGGTCGTGTCTTTACTAATAGCTATACCCTGGGCGAGATTGATCAAGCCTATAAGGCTATGGATGAACGTAAGACTATTAAGGCTATGATTGTACTTGACTAACAAAAAAATTCTAGTAGAGGCTGTCTACTAGAATTTTTTGTAGTGAAATAAAATCCTATTTCAAATCCGACATCACTTGTTTCTTGGTAAAGGTGCGCTCTTGTTTGTTAGCTAAGGCCTTAATGCGCGCATCAAGGAGAATAGCACGGCCTTCTGCACTTCGGGTATAGACGAGGTCATACTTGCCCAGACTCTTTCGGAGTTGCCCCACAAAGGCTTGAGCATCTTCTTTTCGTTTGTCAAAAAGGCTTGGTACAGCGAAATATTCTGTCTGATCGGATACTTTTTCCTGTGCTTTTAGGATGTAGCGCTGATTTTCAATCGGCGCGAAAAACTCGATCATGGTTTGCGAGAAGAGTTCCTTCTCCCGCATGGTTCCACCCTTCATATAGATCAGCGTGTTGATGGCATCCTTCCTGTCTCGTACGACTTGGATACGGGTCTCCTGGGTCTGTATCTGCCCAGAAAGGAGCAGGGCTTGGTGAATAGCCTGACCAAAGACTTCTAACCGTTTATAAGGGCTCTTATAGAGATAGTAGCGGAGCCAAGCAAGGAGAGCGAGAACAGCTAGGAAGAATAGAAGAATAAGAGACGCTTTATTCCATCCTCCTCTATGTGAATAGTAAATAAAGTTGGCGAAAGCATCGGTCAAAGTGGTGGCCGTTAGCCAACGAGCTAGCTTCCTGGCGTCAAAAAATAGGGCCAGGGGCAGGAAGTGTTTATCCACTTGAACCTCATTTGCAATCTCCATATTCTCCAGAATCGGCAGAGCTTTTTGCCAGCCGTCTCGGAGTTCTTGACGATGGGTGGAGCGCTCTAAGGTCTCTTCATTGAGTTTTTGCAACTGTTTTTTGGTATAGCGGATATTGTCAAAGGCTAGACGATCGATGCCAGATTCGATGAAGGGCTCCTTGTAATGGAGACCTAAAAATTGCTTCATCCGTCTTTCTAAGAGCTCCAGATCAGGACTGTATTCTTTCAGTTGATCAGTGATAGCCTCGATCTCTTCCTTTTCAAGATCGGACTTTTCATACCATTTCTTTAGAGAAAGGTTGATGGAGACTAGATGCCAGATATTACTGGTCTTGTCTGGATCTTCAGGCCACACTCGGATGGCACGACCCCGCATTTGGTTGCTGAGCATAAAACTACCGACAAAGCTCGCTAGGATCAGGGAATTGACGCAAGGAGCATCCCAGCCTTCCCCTAGAAGAGACTTAGTTCCAATGACGACTTGGATGAGCCCTTCTTGAAAGAGCTGGGTCACAGCTGTCACCAAATCATGTTGAGAACCGACCAAGCGAACCTTGAGAAAGTCATCAGGAGATAATTGGCCGACACTTTGGTAAGTCAGTCGATTCCCTCCTAGAAGCTCTTCTAATCTTGGCTTAGCAACCGTAGGAATGATGACGATGCTGCCGGTCAAGACAGCGATGGCAGGAGGAGTTGCTTGCTCTAAGCTTTCCCTGCGAATAGATTCGAAATAAGAGAGGACTCCCAATTGAGTGAATTGGGCCTCCTTATCTCCTAGATGAACTTCAAAATCTTGGCGAATGTAGTCTGTTAGAACCAGTTGTCGCAGTTGATTTCCGAGGGCCTGGTATTCTGCCTTGAAAATTTCTCGAACGGCATTGAGTTTTCCAAGGGATTGATTGAGCAGGAGGTCTTGTTTTTTATTGCGGACCAGTTTAACTTGTTTTCGATCGATTAAGCTGGCTGCTTTTAGTTCATGGAGGACTTGTTTCTCATATTCCTCTGGTAGATTGTACCAATGAGGTACCTGAAAGAGCAGTCCTTGCAGGAGAATTTCAAGCCAATCCATGGTGAAAGCAGGTAGTTTCTTGGCTCCTAAAAGGTCCTGGAAACGTTTGGGAAAGGCGATTCCCTTGCTTCGAAGAAAGATCAGGGTAGCAGAGAGGTACTTGGGGTCATTGAGCAATTCATCATCGCTGATCTGACCCGATAAGGCTTGGCAGTTTTGGAGGTATTGGCAAAAGAGAGAATCGGCAGTCAGTTGCTGCAAGAGAGCATTCTTTTGTTGGCTAAAGGCGTCCAACTGCTCTTGCTCTTCCTTGGTTGGAAAGGCGAAGTAGACATAGTCTTGGTGGGGACAAAGGGTTTCTTCCTTGACCAATTCGGGAACCGTAATTTCCTCATCAATCTCACCACACATGCGGATATAACGATCCCAAAGGGCAGGGTCTCCCTCATAGGGAGGGGTAGCGGTGAGGGAGATCATCTTTAAGTCAGGGAAGGCTTGACGAAAGGCTTCCAAGCTCTTCCACCATTCATTGCGCAAGTGGTGACACTCATCTAAACAAAGGGTCCCAAGTGAGATGGCTTTGAAAGTAGTAAAGATATCAAAGCCTTTAAAATCAAATGTTTCAATCTCTGCCTGGTCATCGGTATCTTCAGCTTGTGATTGACCGACGACTTGGTTCATGGCGCTGTGAAGGGCCTGATAGGTAGCCACAGTAATCAGCTTAGGATGTTTGAGGTCTTGAGAGATCAATTGCTCCGCTTGGCCTTCATCTTTCAAGAATGCCTGGACAATCCGGTCTACCCATTGCTGACGAATAGTGACCGTAGGAGCTAAGATCAGGGTTGGCTGACCAAAGCGCCGGATAAATTCGATACCCAGGGTTGTTTTCCCAGAGCCAGGAGCTGCTACCAAATGAAGGTGGCCATCCGCCATAAAAGCGTCACTCTTATCGAGAACACGTTTTTGATAGTGTCTCCATTGGCCTGTAAAGGCTAGTTCTTGTAACATTGGTTTCCTCCCTTGTACTGTCCCCATTATATCATAGCGGAGGGCAAGAATCTCTTGGTAGAAGTTGAAGATTCTAACATTCCTGATGAAGATAGAAAACAAGAATCATTTGTACAGAGCTAAAAAGAGGCTGGGACAAAAGTCCTAGCCTCTCAATTATTTTTGGATTGTTGAGCAAGACGCAGTGGTTGAGTGGGCTCTACTACGCTGATTTCATCAGCTTTTACAGCCCTACTCAACTATGCGGAGGTGGGACGACGAAATCGAATTCTAACGAATTACCGATTTCTGTCCCACTCTCTTTTCGCTTTAGTCTTTTTTTGTTTTACGAGAGAGGCCGAAGGCAGCACTCATGCTAAGAAGACCAAGGCCAAGAGTTGTCAAGGCAATTGAGGTCTTGCTTCCTGTATTTGGAAGGCTTGCTTCTTTTTGAGGAAGAGCTGCTGGTGCGATATAAACTTCCGTTTTCACAGGCTCGTTTTTAGCAGGTGTAAATACGGTCGGTTTCGCAGGTGTTACAACAGCCGGTTTTTGAGGAGTAGGAGTCGGTGTTGCAGGCGTTTGGATGCTAGGTGTTTGTGGTTTTGCTTTCGCCACGCGATGAGTTTTTGAAATCAACTCATATTTGTCTGTTTGTACCTTGAAGACACGACCTTTTTGGACGGTTTCAACGACTTTATTGGCAAATTGAACGTTCAACAAGTCAGCAAAGTTTTTGTCGATATCTAAGTAGAGACCATTTGTTCCATTGACCAATGGATCAAAGTCTTTTTTCTCAGCTGTTTCACCAACCACTGTCAAAGAGATACCAGCATCTTGAAGGGCCTTCAGTGTCGCTTCTTTGGTTGGTGTATCTTTTGTAAGATCAATGTCCTCGTCTGTAATCAAGAAAGCAAAGCGATGGTTGTTTGCCCCAGTCCCCCAGTTGTAGTCCCCTGAAGTAGCAATATGATGCAATGGAACAGTAGCATTTTCATAGTAGCCTTTAGTTTTGATGGTTTTCAGAGCAGAAATGAAACTTTCTGGATCTGTTGTGAATTTTGATCCATTAAAATCATGGTATTTTGTACGGTCTGATCGTTCATATTCAACCAATCCTAAACGAGCTTGAATATTTTTAGCAGAAAGATTACGAACAAAGGTCTCGACATTCTTCATCGTATCCCTGATGTGAGAATCCATTGAAGTTGATTTGTCAATGACAAAGACGATGTCTGATGTTCCTTGAACTTCTTTTTTATTGACCACATCTGCTTCTTTTGTCACTTCGACTACAGTTGTTTTATTGACAGTTTCTGTAGTTGTCTCAGTGTAGTCAGCTGTTTCTTTAGTGGATGTAGCTGTCTTAGTTGAAGAGACTGGTTTTGAAGTGCCAACAGGTGTGTCTTGATCGGCT
Source organism: uncultured Streptococcus sp. (assembly GCA_934215455.1). GTDB lineage: Bacteria > Bacillota > Bacilli > Lactobacillales > Streptococcaceae > Streptococcus. The sequence goes on along the minus strand of CAKPZX010000006.1, from coordinate 39,999 downwards.
AAGCTAGTCGTTTTGATGGTTGCTGTTGAGGTAGTAGTTGTGTCTGCGCCGTCTGTTTTAGCAGATGGGCCAGTTTTTTTAACGTCCACAGCGATGACATCTCCAGTTTTTGCTTTATCAGCAGGAACAACTGGTGTATTGGCTTTGGCGTTGATTTCTTCTGTTGCAGTAGTGATAGGTGATTTTGCAGCTGTAGTAGCTGCAGGAGCAGCTTGGGTTGTGCTAGGTGCAACGTCATCAGCAGAAGCAATAGTCGTTCCTGTGAAGACCGTTCCTAAAACAACGGAAGCTAAAGTTAAAGTTTGTTTACGTGAAATAGTATATTTTTTCAAAATACGTCCCCTTTTTAATAAACTTTTTTCTATCATACAAGTTTTTGAAAAACTTGTCAACGGTATAATAATCAAGGGTTTTGTCGACTTTTATATCCCTAATTATTAATAAAAAACCCAACGATAAAAATATACACAAAATAATTTAAATATACAAAGTGTGCAAAAGAAAATAGGATTCCTAGCAATTTGCAGGAATCCTTATTTTATCGGCATTTCTACTATATTTTTTAGTCGTAAAAAATACTAGCTAGTCACTTTTTTTATGTTGCTGCATTAGCACTAAGAACAAAGACTACAACTAGTTTAGTAATTTTTCAAAGAATTGGATGACCTCCGGTTTGAGATTGCTTTCCTTCGGTTCGACTAATGAAACGTAAAAGCTGATCCGTTCGTCTTCATCCATCGGAATGGCAATCAATTCCTCTTCATCATCTGTTAGTGCAAGATCTGCTAGTAAACTGATCCCCACTTGTTTACGAAGGAGTTGTTTTAGAAGCTGAATATCATCCGTCTGAAAGAAGGGCGTAGCCTCATGGTGATAGCGCTCATTCAACAGTTCAAAGGCTTTTAAATGGACAAAGTGCTCATCTGGAATGATAAAATCTTCATCGATGACGTCTGAAAAATGTAATACTTTTTTTGAGGCTAGTGGATGGTTGTGATGAAGGATATAGAAGAGATCTCGTTTGGCCATTTCTCTTACCTGGAAGCGATGGTCTTTAATCGGTTCTAAACTCCCTAAAAAACTAGCATCTAGTTCTCCTTTGGAAAGCATTTCTAAAAGTTCAACAGATCCTTCTTGGACAGGATGGATACTTTGAAGAGCTGCAACATTACTGATAAAGGCGGGTTGCTTTCGGACAAGATAGTCAATGATGATTGGTGGGAAACCAATCGTATTGAATTGAGAAAGACTCCGGAGTATCTCTTTTTTGGCCCCTTGAATCTCAGGTAAGACCTTTTGAATATGTCGTAGCAAGATTTCTCCTTGGGGCGTCAATTTGAAAGTACGATGAGAAGGATCGTGCGCGATTAATTGACAGTGAAATTCCTTTTCTAGTCGTTTAATCGCATAGGAAACGGATGGTTGACTGATCCCGTGTTTTTGGGCGACCCCAGTAAAGGATTGCTGTTGACTAAGATCAAGAAAATAATAAAAGTCCTTAAGATTCATTGGGCTCCCTCTTCTAAATAGACAGACATGGATAAGAAAAAATTATCCGTGATAGCGAATTTGACTATATGATTTTTTGTTTGTTACAATCTGAGGTGAGTCAGAGGACAATTAAAGGCTATCTAAAAGATCTTCGAAAATCGTTAGGATCTTCTCCCTTTTTCCAACTGGAAGTTGCTTAATTTTCATATTTACTCTCTTAAGTGAAAGACTGTCGTTAGGATTCGAAGATAATTCAAGTGAATCAAAATTGAAGAATTCTTCAGGCGTTAACTCAAGAGCGACAATGATTTTTTCAAGACTGTGAATGGTCAGATTCACGTTTTGATTTTCCAATTGATTGATGTATTTTAATCCAAGATCTGCCCGTTCCGATAGCTCCTCTTGACTCATGTTTTGTTTTTTTCGCAAATATTTGACCTTTTGCGCTATATACCGTTGTAAAAAATGTTTTGTTTTCATGTAACCAGAATACAAGTTTTAAATGACAAAAATAACACCTTAAACAAAACAAAGTATCTTATAACGAACATATTTTAGATTTATTATCAATGGCTTTTATAGGGCTTGAGCATCATAAGGAGAAAAAAGAGTTCCTGAAAACAGTGGATCTTTTGATGAGAATAGCCTTCTAAAAGATGGAAAGGAACGCGCTTCTTTAAGAGATGACCATGACTATTTAGGAAGTATGGATAGACCGACTAGTTTGTTATCTCTAGAAATCGCATCATTTTCGGTTGCATCGCCTGAACAGTCATTGTCTAATTCAGTACTATTGTATCATATATAGAAGAAAGTGTCATTTAAAGCAAAAAAGTGGTATAATAGAATAAACTAAATAAGGAGGTCACATGATGACTGCACATGATATTTTAAACAACCCTTTCCTCAATAAAGGAACTGCCTTTACTTTGGAAGAACGTCAGAAACTAGGTCTTATTGGCCTCCTACCACCTTACGTTCAAACTATTGAAGAACAAGCAGCGCAGACTTATGCGCAAATGCAAACGAAGGTCAACGATTTGGAAAAACGGTTGTTCTTAATGGAAATCTTTAATACCAACCGTACTCTCTTCTATTACCTATTTGCTCAACATTTGGAAGAATTTAATCCCATTGTCTATGATCCAACCATTGCCGATACCATCGAAGGCTATAGCGATCTTTTTGTAGACCCACAATATGCGGCCTATCTTGACATCAATCACCCTGAAAATATCGAAGCAACTTTGAAAAATGCAGCGGGTGATCGTGAAATTCGTCTTATTGTTGTGACAGATGCAGAAGGTATTCTCGGTATTGGTGACTGGGGTACAAATGGTGTCGATATTTCTGTTGGGAAACTGATGGTCTATACTGGGGCTGCAGGAATTGATCCTTCAATGGTACTTCCTTTGGTCATTGACGCAGGTACTAACCGTGAAGAATTGCGTAACAATCCTAATTACTTAGGAAATCGTCACGAACGTGTGCGTGGTGATCGTTACTATGATTTTATCGATCAATTTGTTCAAACTGCAGAACGTCTTTTCCCTAAACTCTACCTTCACTGGGAAGATTTCGGTCGCTTAAATGCTGCCAACATCCTTGAAAAATACCGGAAGCAAATTCCAACCTTTAATGATGATATCCAAGGAACTGGTATCGTAACCCTTGGAGGTATCTTTGGTTCATTGGATATTACAGGTGAAAAATTAACGGATCAAGTTTACCTCTGCTATGGTGGTGGAACTGCTGGTGCAGGGATTGCCTCTCGTGTGCTTCGCGAAATGGTTAGTGAAGGTCTGCCTGAAGAAGAAGCTTATAAACGCTTCTTTATGGTGGATAAACAAGGTCTCCTCTTTGATGACATGGACGACCTAACTCCGGAACAAAAACCATTTGCTAAGAAACGCTCTGATTTTGCCAATGCAGACAAGTTGACGGACCTTCTTGAAGTAGTGAAGACGGTTAAACCAACGATTCTTGTGGGAACTTCAACTCAGCCAAATACCTTCACAAAAGAAATTGTAGAAGCTATGTGTGAAAACACAGAACGTCCTATCATTTTCCCATTGTCAAACCCAACCAAACTAGCTGAGGCAAGTGCCAAAGATTTGATCGAATGGTCAGACGGAAAAGCATTTGTTGCGACAGGAATTCCAGCTGGTACAGTTTCCTATAAAGGTGTGGACTACGTGATTGGTCAAGCGAATAATGCCTTGATTTACCCAGGTCTTGGACTTGGTATGCTGGCTTCTGAAGCGAGTCTTTTGACGGATGAAATGATTGGAGCTGCCGCACATTCATTGAGTGGTATTGTCAATCCAGGCGAACCAGGAGCACCAGTCTTACCTCCATTCAAGTATGTAGCTGATGTTTCTATCAAAGTAGCAGAAGCAGTTGCTAAAAAAGCACAAGAACAAGGTCTTGCACGTGCTGAAGAAACAGATATGGCTAAAGCAGTCCGTGATTTGAAATGGTATCCAGAATATAAATAAGTAAATTTAATGGAGGTGTACGAGTGCGACTAGATGCCTCGTACGCCTTTTACTGTATATCCTAATATATAGAAAGGGAGATTATGGAAATCTTTTTAACTTCAATTCAGAGTATTGTACCCATTATCGTCATCATCATTCTTGGTTACTTCTTGCAAGTCCGTGGTTGGTTCCAAGAGAGTTTCGGAAATGACTTATCTAAACTCATTATGAATGTGGCCATGCCTGTGGCAATTTTTACCTCTGTTCTTAAATATCTAACTTTAGATAAGCTGATTAGCTTGTCTGGCGGTTTGTTGTATACGTTTATCGCCTTCATTCTTGGTTACCTAGCGGCCTTTATCGCGGTGAAAGTTTTTAGAGTGCGCCCAGGACGCCGAGGAACCATGATTAATACCTTTGTCAATGCCAATACTATTTTCATTGGTTTGCCTTTAAATATTGCTCTATTTGGAAATCAAGCCCTTCCTTACTTCTTGGTGTATTATATTACAAATACTGTCTCTACTTGGACCTTAGGTGTCTATCTGATGACTTCTGATAGCAAAGAAGGGGCTTCAAAACAGGCTCAAAAATTTAATTGGAAGAAGCTCTTCCCCGCTCCTTTATTAGGATTTCTCGTAGCCCTCGTATTTTTGGTGTTACGTATTCCTGTCCCAAGTTTTGCGGAAAGTACCTTGACCTATATTGGTAGTTTAACAACGCCATTATCACTTGTCTATATTGGTATCGTCCTAGCGAAGGCAGGGCTTAAGACCATTCGCTTTGATAAAGATACCATTATCACACTGGTTGGCCGTTTTATCCTTGCACCGGTCATCATGCTCTTGGTTCTGAAGTTCTTCTCTCCAAATATGGTAGCACCAGAATTTAGAACCTTTATGATTCAATCTGCAACACCAGCCTTGGCAGTTCTTCCTATCCTTGCCAATCAAGGTAAAGGCGATGTTGAGTTTTCAACGAATGTGGTCACTCTCAGTACGGTTTTATTTGTGATTGTGATTCCGATTTTACAGACATTATTAGGATAAAAGGAGTAGAGTTTGCAAATGTTTTTAAATTGGGTTAAAAAATGGCAAACACTTATCAAACTCGTTTTATTTCTATCTATTGCTAGTCTAGTTATTGTAGAGATAACTAGACTTTTTAAGACGATTTCGTTTGATAAGATTGTAGAAATACTGGGGAAACTGTCTCCACTAAATGTCATCTTTTTAGCATTGTTTGGTTTTATGGCTGTTGCGCCAATGATCTTCTATGATAGTATCTTAAATAAAGAGCTAAATCAGAAACAAAAATTATCTTACTTACTAGAAACTAGCTGGACCATTAATAGCTTGAATAATATGATTGGCTTTGCCGGCTTGGTAGATATTGGTTTACGATATTCTTTCTATGGAGATGAAGAACGACCTGAAAAAAGTATGCAGGGCATTTCTCGTGTCATTCCTTATTTCATGAGTGGATTTTCACTGTTTGCCCTGATAAGCTTGGTTTTGACAGGTTTATTCCCTTTATCAATTGGTATTAAGCAGTATTGGCCAGTCCTTTTAGGAGCTAGTCTCTATCTCCCAATTGTTTTATTTGTTTCAAATAGAAAAAATTGGGCCTATTTTGGCCAGCTGGGTGGAAAGACAATTTTATCTTTAGTATTAGCTTCTGCCCTTGATTGGGCTTGTGTAATAAGCTTTTTCCTCCTGGTTGGGTATATTTTGGGCTATAATTTACCAATTTACGATGTGATTCCCCTCTTTATGATTGCTATTACAATCGGAATTATATCAATGATTCCTGGTAGTCTTGGTAGTTTCGATTTAATTATGGTATCTGGTTTAGTTGGTCTTGGGATTGATAAGGCTCAGGCACTGAGTTGGTTACTTGTATTTAGGTTATTCTATTATATTCTCCCTTTTTGTTTAGGAGTAGTTTTATTCTTAAAGAATATGGGTGGACGACTTAATGAGAAATATTTAGGAATTCCTCAAAAGGTCATTGAGGCCTTATCCGCTATAGTATTGGTTTGGGGGTTGCGACTCTTTGGTTTCTTTCTTATCGTTTCAGCTATAGTTCCTCAAGAATTAGGACATCTTCCTTTGCTTAGAGAACTTACACCTAGCACTGGACAGTTTGTTTTTCAACTTCCTAGTATTGTTCTTGGTGTTCTGTTCTTCCTTTTAGCAAGATTAGTTAAACGACGTTTAAAATTTACGTTAACACTGGCTACTGTCCTAGGGCTAGTAAGTCTTGTTTATTTGAATATTGGTAGTTTTTCATTACCAAGTAGTCTTTTCTTAATGGTTCTCTTGTTTCTCGTATGGTGGAATAAGGATACATTTGTTCGCAGACATTATATTTATGCTTGGGAAGATTGTTATAAAGATATATCCTATATTGGTGGTAGTTTCTTCTTGACGCTTGTTTTGTTAGGACATTTGAATCCACATCATGTGTTTAAGTTAAAACATCTCTCTCATCTGGTTACACACTGGATTCATTTTCTTGGTTTATCTCTGATATTGGTCATTTTGTATGTTTTGGTTCTTCGTGAAAGTAATAAAATTAAAGAGAACTTCGGAGAAGTTTTCGATAAACAACGATATCAAGACTTTATCGCAACAATCCCAAATTTAAATTTAGATGCTGCCTTAGCTTTTTTAGGTGATAAATATCTTTATTGGTACCAGGAGGATGGTCAAGACAAAGTTGTTTTCCAATTTGCAATTGAAAATAACAAGTGTGTTGTTATGTCGGATCCACTAGCACACTCAGGCTACTTAGAAAAGGGCTTATCACAGTTTCTAGCAGAAGCTGAGGATGCAAATATCTCTGTTATTTTCTATGAAGTTAATCAAGAAACAACCCTTTTACTTCATGAATATGGATACGACTTTATGAAGTTTGGTGAGACTGCTCAGGTATCACTCGATGAATTTACAACTGAAGGAAAACACGGGAAGAAGTTTAGAACGGTTGTGAATAAGCTAGAAAATAAAGGATATCAATTTCAAGTATTACAACCGCCTTTTGATAAAAAGATGCTTAATACCCTAAAAGAAATATCTGATAGTTGGCTAGATGGTCGCCAAGAAAAAGGTTTTTCACTTGGCTATTTTGATGAAAAGTACATTCAATTAGCTCCAATAGCTCTTGTAAGTGATGAGGAAGATAACATTCAGGCTTTCGTTACCTTTTTAGCTAGCAATGGACCTAACGAAGCAAGCATTGACCTGATGCGTTACGACTTAAAGACAGCCCCCAATGGTATCATGGATTATCTTTTTGTAAAATTATTACTTCATTTTAAAGAAGAAGGAGTTACCTTCTTTGATTTAGGTATGGCGCCATTGTCAAATGTAGGAACTGAGAAACATAGTTTCTTACAGGAAAAAGTGGCTTATCTCATCTATGCCTTTACCAATCGCTTCTATTCTTTTAGTGGTCTTAGACAATATAAACAAAAGTTTAATCCAATCTGGTCACCACGATATGTTGCTTATCCCCGTGATACATGGCTTATACTAGATATGTTAGCCATTTATAGAGTTGATAATCGCAAAGTAAAGAGATTATCGAAATGACTATTAGTTTTAAACAGTATATGATGACTTTCGAGTTTTTGCATGACTAGGCACTTAGTTTAAGTCTTTATAATCTTTTTGAAACAGGAATAGCAGATTTTTGGTCAAATATGATTTGAACCTTTGCAAAAATAAACTGCACCCTATAGTTAGACTGAAAAAATCTAGCTGAGGAATGCAGTTTAATTAAATAGTTCTATTTAGAATGGTTTTCTAGATCAGGGCATAGGTTTCAACCGCTTGTCCAGCCCCGTTTTCATTGTTGGTTTTTGTTACGACAGTTGCTCCGTCTTTTACTTCTTGTGGGGCATTGCCCATAGCGACCCCGATGCCTGCTTTTTTGAGCATAGGGAGGTCGTTGAAGTTGTCTCCCATGGTGAGGACTTCTTTTAAGCTCAAGTGGTAGTGGTTGGCGAGCTCAACCAAAGCATCTTCTTTGGAAACGTGCTTAGCCGTGACTTCTAGGTAGTTGGCTTTGGAGAGATAAAAGGCGGTAGAAGGGAAGTCGTCGGCAGAAATAGAGCGATAGAGAGCTTGGATCTCTTCTGCTTCTCCAATTAAGAGCAATTTGTGGAGGGGTTTTGTCGTATCATGCAAAGGATCCAATAGGGGAAGAACGAGAGGTTTTTCCCCTGTAATTCGGGCTTCCTCTTGGCTCCATTTGTCAAGGCGATCGGTCATCCAGTCTTTTCCACTATAGAGGTTGATGGAAACCTGAGGGAAGTGTTGGTTGGCCCAGTTGATAAACTGACGAGCTTCATTCTTGTTCAAAGGATGCTCAAAAAGAACCTGCTCTCCTTTTTGGATCAAGGCCCCGTTGTAGCAGGCCATGGGACAGTCTTCTATGCCGAGCTCTTCGGCAATGGGTGCCATTCCTTTTGGAGAGCGAGCAGAGGCTAGCACGAAAGGAATCTCTTCACGCTTTAAATCCGGGATCAATGCTGCCAACTCTGGGTCAATCTGATGGTGGTCATTTAAGATGGTGCCATCGATATCGCTGATGATGAGACGAATGTGAGACATAAAGATTACCTCCTAATAGAGAATAGTGGTTTCGTTGCCGACTTGTTTCAGGATGTCAGGGCTTGGTTTTTGATCAGTAATCCAATAGTCAAATTGCTTGAGACGAGCGAGATAATAGTTGGCATTTTGGGAGAACTTGCTGCTTTCTGCCACCAGCACCTTGGTGCGAGATCGTTCAAAGACGAGGGATTTGACGGCAACGTCTTCAGCATCCTCAAAGGTGACTTCGCCATTGGCTAAGCTACTCGCTCCAAAAAAAGCGAGATCAAAGCGAAGATTATCCAGTATGTGTGCTTGATTCGCGTCATAGTAGAAGCGGTTTTTAGGGTAGAATTTTCCGCCCAAGAGATGAAAATCAACATGGGAATGGTTACTGAGCTGGATGGCATTGTCAAGGGAATGCGAATAGACCGTGACTTCCTTATTAAGTAAGCCAGCAAGCAGGGTCATCGAGGTGGAAACATCGAGAAAGATCACTTGTCCATCTTGGATCAATTGCAGGGCCTTTTGAGCCATGCTAGTCTTTTCCTTGTTGGCTTTCTGACTGCGGTCTAGGTAAGAAGGGCTGGGTTCTTTGTTTAAGGGAAGGAGCCCTCCATGGGTCCTACGGACCAGCTGGCGTTGGCTAAGGAGGGCAAAGTCTCTACGGATGGTATCTTTAGAGACCTTGAAGTAGTCCACCATTTCTTTGGCTGATAATTGTTTTTTCTCCTCTAAGAGTTCTAAGATTTTTTCGAGCCGTTGTTCCTGGTACATCTATTTGCTCCTTGTTTCTGTTCTTATCTGTATTGTACTCTTTTTTTGTAAGTGAATGCAAGTGTTTTTGCGTTATTTTAAGTATTTTTAATTTCTTTCCGATAAAACCTTATTCTGACGATTGTTTTAAAGAGTTCATTCTGCTATAATATGTCAAAATAAGGTGGAGGTTCCCTATGGCCAGTGAATATGAAAAAATGATTGCAGGTGAATTTTACAGACCGTCAGATCCTGAACTACGGGCTTTGGCCCAAACTTCTCGGGAGAAACAAGAAGCCTTTAATCAAGAGGTGGATCCCAAAAAAGGAGTAGCTATGATCAAAGATTGGTTTGGATCTACCGGTGAAAACCTTTATCTCAATCGTCAGGTCCTTGTGGATTATGGGGTCAACATCCATCTGGGAGAAAATTTTTATGCCAATTACAATTTGACCATGTTGGATATTTGTCCTATTACGATCGGAAAGAATGCCATGATTGGTCCCAATTGCCAATTTTTGACGCCCTTGCACCCACTAGATCCAGACGAGCGCAACTCGGGTCTCGAGTACGGGGCGCCAATTACCATTGGAGACAACTTCTGGGCAGGAGGAGGCGTCACCATCCTTCCTGGTGTCACGCTGGGGGATAATGTGGTCGCTGGCGCTGGAGCAGTGGTCACCAAGTCTTTTGGAGACAATGTGGTCCTTGCAGGGAATCCAGCCCGTGTCATCAAAGAAATACCTGTCAAAAAGGAGAAGGTATGATCCAAAAACATGAAATTCCTATTTTAGAGTTTGACGACAACCCGCAGGCAGTCATTATGCCGACCCATGAGGGACTTGATCTGCACCTACCTGAAAAATGTGTGTATGCTTTCTTGGAGGATGAGATTGATCGCTTTGCCAAAGCTGTCGGAGCCAAAGAAGTAGCTAGCTTTGTCTCAGCTACCAAGACCTATCCGGTTTATGTTATGGAGGACCAAGGAGAGGATATCTGCTTGGCCCAAGCGCCAGTTGGCTCTGCAGCTGCTGCCCAATTCATGGATTGGTTGATTGGCTATGGGGTGAGGAAGATCATATCAGCAGGTAGCTGTGGCGTCTTGGTGGACATGGAAGAAAATGCCTTTTTAATCCCAACTAAAGCCTTGCGAGATGAGGGAGCTAGTTACCATTATGTCGCGCCCTCCCGTTATATCGAAGTGGATAGTCGAGCACTGACTGCCATTGAAACGGTGCTCAAACAAGCGTCCATTCCTTATCAAGAAGTCATGACCTGGTCGACGGACGGTTTTTATAGAGAAACATCTGACAAGGTGGCCTATCGCATCGAAGAAGGGTGCAGTGTTGTGGAGATGGAGTGTGCCTCACTTGCAGCTGTCGCCCAGCTTCGTGATGCGGTTTGGGGCTTGCTCCTATTTACCGCAGATTCTCTAGCAGATCTGGAAAATTATGACCAGCGTGACTGGGGATCTGAAGCATTCGAGAAGGCCTTAGAATTATGCCTAGAGATGGTTCATTACTTGTAGGTCTATTCTCTTTTTATGATACAATGAAGCTATGTTAGTGAAATCATATTTTAAACAATGGCAGGCTAAGCTGACTCGCCTGTCTCCAGCAAGGCGGATTTTTCTCAGCTTTGCCTTAGTCATCTTGGTCGGCTCGCTCTTATTAAGTCTGCCTTTCGTCCAGCAAGTTTCTTCAAAAGCAGGCTATGTCGACCACCTCTTTACAGCAGTCTCTATGGTCTGTGTGACAGGGCTCTTTACCCAGTCGGTGGCTTCGACCTATAATGGTTGGGGGCAACTCATCTGCATGCTTTTGATCCAGATTGGGGGCCTGGGGATTTTGACCTTTATCGGTCTCTTCTTTATGGAAGGTCGCCAAAAACTCAGTTACAAGGATCGGCAGACCATTCGGGATAGCTTTAGTTTTAGCAATAACCAGAGCTTGACCCGTTTTGTCCGCTCCATCTTTATTACCACCTTTACCATCGAAGGACTGGGGGCCTTGCTCCTCATGACTCGCTTCATTCCTAGCTTCGGCTGGGGCCATGGAATCTTTAACTCTATCTTTGTCGCAGTTTCCGCCTTTTGTAATGCGGGCTTCGATAATTTTGGTGGCGATAGTATGATGAGTTTCCAGACCGATTGGTTGGTCAATCTGACCTTGTCTGCCCTCATTATTACTGGGGGCTTGGGCTTCATGGTCTGGTTTGACCTCGCCACCAAGGCCCGCAATCAATCAGGTCGGCGGACTCTTCGTTTCCATACTAAGGTGGTTCTCTGGTTAACGGTGGCTATCCTTCTCTTTGGGACAGTGACTAGTCTTTTGACAGAGTTTAATAATCCAGCAACCATTGGGTCCCTTCCATTGGGAGAGAAGATCTTGGTCAGCTTCTTCCAAACTGTCAGCATGCGGACAGCTGGCTTTGCCTCACTGGATTATACAGCAGTCCGACCAGTAACGCTCTTTGTCTATATCCTCCAGATGTTTTTAGGTGGGGCACCAGGTGGAACAGCAGGAGGGATGAAGATCACCACCTTCTTGGTCTTGATTCTCCTCGCTCGCAAGGAATTGCTGGGGTTGCCACATACTAACTTAGGTAAACGGACCATCGCACCAGACTTGGTGCAACGTTCTTTGGGAACGGCAGTGATTTTCCAGTTGACCTTTATCCTCGGTCTCTTTGGCCTTTGTCTCGTGACGCCAGATGGTCAACGTTTTCTGTACCTGGTCTTTGAGGTGGTATCGGCTCTAGCGACAGTGGGCGTGACAGCCAATGTGACCTCAACCTTAAATGGAGCAGGGCTGGGGATCATCATGCTGCTCATGTTTATCGGGCGGATCGGACCCTTGACCCTTATGGTCAGCTTGAACAATTACAAGGCCAAAAAAACAGATGCCTTGCAATATGCCAAGGCAGACATCATTATCGGATAGGAGAGACTTATGGCAAATCGAACCATTGGAATCCTCGGTTTGGGGATTTTTGGGCAGAGTATTTTAAAAGGCTTAAAGGATCAGGATGTGGAGGTCATCGCGATTGATGACCATGAAGACGTGATCAATCAATACGAATCCATTATTACAACAGGGGTTGTCGGAGATATTACAGACTTGGACTTGTTGGACGCGGCAGATATTGGGAACTGCGACACAGTCGTCATCGCGACGGGTGAAAATCTGGAATCAAGTGTTCTAGCCGTCATGCACTGTAAGGCTCTTGGCGTCGAGCGGGTCATCGCCAAGGTCAAGAGTGAAGTGACCAAAGAAGTTCTTGAAAAGATTGGGGCTGACCTGGTCATCCTGCCAGAGGTAGAAGCAGGCATGTCCCTCGCTAAAATGATTCTTTTCCAACACCGGATTGAAGTTTTCCAGTTGGATGATGAGGTAGTTGTGGTTGAGTTTACCGTTCCATCTGCCTGGGTTGGAAAGAGTATTCGAGAGTTGGCGGTCAGAGACCAGTATCAACTCAATATCATCGGCTATCGAGATGGAGAAGACCAGCCCCTGCGGAGCCAGTTAGGACCAGATTTTGTTTGGCCAGCTGAGGTACGCGTAATGGCAGTGACTGACAACCAATATCTGGATAGAATCCAAGACTTGTTAGACTAATTGTGTAATGGAGAGTGGGACAGAAATTGGTAATTCGTTAGAATTCGATTTCGTCGTCCCACCTCCGCACAGTTGAGTAGGGCTGTAAAAGCTGATGAAATCAGCGTAGTAGAGTCCACTCAACCACTGCGTCTTGCTCGACAATCCAAAAACAATTAAGAGGCTAGGACTTTTGTCCCAGCCTCAGAATTTTGATAACCTATTTTTTAACTAAAATAGGTTAAGTGATTCTGCAGAAAAATGATTTTTAATTTTTAAAATGAATCAAGAGTATACTGAAACTTTCCGCTGTGAGAAAAGTGTTTGAAACATGATTGTTTCAAACACTCGGGAGTTTTGAGACTATAAATTAAAAAGCGAGGAGGCTCAAAACTAAGTCATGGAACTTCAAAGAAGTTCGCTGACGTCCGTCCTCACCTAAGGAAAGTTTTTAAGATGACGTTGTCTTCAATATAAAACGACCGAAAGGGTCGTTTTTTCCTCTCGGTTAACTCTTCTTTAAGCAATGATTGCTAAAGTAAGAGAAACAAAAATACTTCCTTTGTGGGAATAAAAGGATGAAAGATGACATTTTTTAATAGAATACGACCTAAACAGCCCTTAAAAGAGCTCAAATGGTTTGATATTGGCATTGTGACGGCCATTCTCTTTGGACAATTCATTGTCCGCTCGACCCAGCTGTTTTTGGCAAGTTTTCAGCCAGTCGCGCAGACTGCAGTAGCCACAAGCAGTAATAATAGCGCAACTGAGGGGGCTGCTTATTCCAGTAATATGACCTTGCAGCTTATCTTGCTGTCTCTAGCCCTTCTTTACTTGATGCTTCGTCGCTTTGATTTTAAACAATTGCCGATCCGCTTTAAGTGGTCCACCTTGATCTGGGTGCCCCTGCTCTTTGCAGCGATGGGACTTTTTGGAGATGTGATTTCAACAGTCTCGGGTGAATACAATTACCTAAGTCCGAGTCTTTGGCCCTATATCGATCCCATGCAGATCATCCATAAGTTCATGGCTTTAAGCCCTATGGCGATTGCTTATGGCTTACTCAATGGATTTTATGAAGAATTTTTCTTCTTGGGCTTACTGACTTCGGTGAGTGAGAAGAACAAGTGGAAAGCGTTGGCCTTTTCAACCCTGATCCGCTTTTCTTTCCACACCTATCAAGGGCTTCTCTGGGCCTTTGTGATTGGCGTTATTTATGGACTCTTTTATTACTTCATGTACAAGAAGGTTGTCAAGAATCTCTTGCCATTTTTCCTCATGCATGCCTTGGCAGATATGTTTGGATCAAGTCTCATGTATCTCTTGATCCATTGGGGAAATTGATCTTATAAAATTTTAGGAAAGGCTCTGTCAAGTGTTGACAGGCCTTTTTTTGAGTGCTATAGTAAAATCGCAAGCGCTTACATAGTGGAGCGAGGCAGATAAAAAGAGGGCGAGTCAGATGCCCTATAAAAAGAGGAGGATAGACAAATGGCAGGACCAGTGATAGAGGGAGAAAACTATCGGATCTCCGTATTAACGGAATCTTTGGTGCGCTTGGAATACTCAGAGGCTGGTGTTTTTGAAGATGGTCAGACGCAAGTTGTACAACATCGAGATTTTGGACCTGTTGCCTGCGAGGTTGTAGAGACAGAAGAGGTCCTCGATCTTCATACAGAGCATCTCCACCTCCATTTTGAAAAAGGACCTTTTGCACCGGATCGGCTTTATATCGAACTCAAGGGTCAGTATGCAGTCTATGGGAGCCGGTGGTACTATGGAGATCGGCCTGAGACCTTGAAGGGGACCAGTCGGACGCTCGATGAGGTCGATGGAGCTATGGAGTTGGAAGATGGGATCTTAAGTAAAGCAGGCTATGCTCTTTTAGATGATTCTGCTTCTTATTTGTATGATGCCGAAAGCGGGTATAGAGCGCGGACATGTCCAGAAGTGGATCTGTATTTCTTCGGTTATGGGCGCGATTATCTAGGAGCCTTGAAAGATTTTTACCATCTGACGGGACAGCCACCACTCTTGCCACGTTATGCTCTGGGAAACTGGTGGAGTCGGTATTGGCCTTATACCAGTCAGGAGTACACAGATTTGATGGATCGTTTCAAAGCAGAAGAGGTGCCTTTAGCTGTCAGTGTGATCGATATGGACTGGCACAAGACGACGATCCCTGCTCGCTTTGGAAGTGGTTGGACGGGCTATAGTTGGAACCGGGATTTGATTCCTGATCCAGCCGCCTTCTTAAATGGCCTGCATGAGCGTGGTTTAAAGGTGACCTTAAATGTCCATCCGGCAGATGGAATTCGTGCCTTCGAAGATGCTTATCCCATGGTCGCAAAACGCTTGGGACTGGATGCGGAAAAAGAAGAAGCGGCTAGCTTTGACTTTTATAGTCCAGCCTTTCGCGAAGCTTATTTCGAAGATGTCCACCATCCCTTGGAAGATCAAGGAGTGGACTTTTGGTGGATTGATTGGCAACAGGGAAGTCATGGCAAGATGGATCCCCTTTGGTTGTTAAATCACTATCATTATCTAGACAATTGCCGAACAGGCCAAGCTGGTCTCATCTTATCGCGTTATGGGGGTCCTGGCAGTCATCGGTATCCGATCGGTTTTTCAGGGGACACTATTGTGACTTGGGAATCCCTAGCCTTTCAACCCTATTTTACTAGCACAGCTTCCAATATCGGCTACACCTGGTGGAGTCATGATATCGGTGGTCATATGAGGGGCTACTATGATGAAGACTTGGCTCTTCGCTGGTTGCAGTTTGGGGTCTTTAGCCCGATCAATCGTCTCCATAGTTCTTGTAATGCCTTCAACAGCAAGGAACCGTGGTTTTACTCGCCTGAGACCTGTCGCCTGATGAAGCAGTATTTGCGCTTGCGCCATAGCTTACTGCCTTATCTCTATACCATGAATGTGACGACACACGAAGAAGGGCTACCTTTGGTTCAACCCCTCTATTACCACTATCCAAATGAAGAAGAGGCTTATGAAGCGAAGAATCAATATTTCTTTGGCAGTGAACTCATGGTGGCCCCGATTACCGAAGCGCTGGATCCTGTCTATCATAGTGCTTCAGTGAGTGTTTGGTTCCCAGACGGCGTTTGGTATGATTTCTTCCATGATTGGAAATATGAAGGAAAAGGCAAGCTCACGGTCTTTAGGAACAGCCAAGATATTCCAGTCTTTGCACATGCAGGAGCCATCATCCCTATGGATGCACAACCACAGACAGGAGTTGACCTTCCAGAAATGCTGGACTGGCATCTTTTCCCGGGTGACAATCGTTCCTTCGTACTCGTTGAAGGAGAAGGAGATAACAGGGTTGAAACCCGCCTAACTGTCAATTGGGATGAAAGAAAGATGAGGCTGGAACTAACAGGTGATCTAGCGCTGCTTCCTGAAAAGAGACAGCACCGTTTCTTCCTCCATACCTTTGAGACAGCCCCTATCTTAGTGGACAATCAAAGTCAGGAAATTGCGATGGGTGAGCTGCAATCGCGTCCTATTGCCAAAGAAGATCGGATGTTTGAGCTCTTGAAATCTGCCAACCTGGCCTACGATAGGAAGAATGAATTATTTGCGGCATGTTCAACAGCCAAGGATTGGAAACAGTTGATGAAGTTCATCACGCCTTTAGAGGAAGGCTTGCGTCAACGTCTCTTTGAAGTGATTTATTCCAGTGAAGAGAAAGCAGACTTGTAAATTCTTGCAATTTCACCCCTATTTTTGTATGATGAAAGTGATTTCACAATTATAAAGGAGAAGAAAAAATGGAACAAAAATGGTGGCATAATGCCGTAATTTACCAAGTTTATCCAAAAAGTTTCAAGGATAGTAATGGCGATGGCATCGGGGATCTCAAGGGGATCACGAGCAAGCTAGACTATCTGGAAAAGCTAGGGATTACAGCCATCTGGCTCTCGCCAGTCTACAAGAGTCCCATGGACGATAACGGCTATGACATCTCGGATTACGAGGATATTGCCTCCATCTTTGGTACCATGGAAGATATGGAAGAATTGATCGCAGAAGGTCAGAAACGCAAGATCAAAATCATCATGGACTTGGTGGTCAACCATACCTCTGATGAGCATGCTTGGTTTATCGAGGCGCGTGAACATCCAGACAGTCCAAAGCGAGATTTCTATATTTGGCGCGATGAGCCCAATGGCATTATTTCTGCTTTTAGTGGCTCTGCTTGGGAGTTCGATGAAGCTTCAGGCCAATACTACCTGCATAACTTTAGTAAGAAGCAACCAGACCTCAACTGGGAAAACGAGGAGCTCCGTCATCAGATCTATGACATGATGAATTTCTGGATTGACAAGGGAATTGGTGGCTTCCGTATGGATGTGATCGATATGATCGGTAAGATCCCAGATCAGGAAATCATCAGCAATGGTCCCATGCTCCATCCTTACTTGAAGGAAATGAATCAAGCAACCTTTGGTGATAAGGATCTGCTTACAGTAGGAGAAACTTGGGGGGCGACTCCAGAGATTGCCAAGCAATACTCCAATCCAAAAAATCAAGAATTGTCCATGGTTTTCCAATTTGAACACATCGGCCTTCAATACCAACCGGGTCAACCAAAGTGGCACTACGCGAAGGAATTGGATATGCCTAAATTGAAGGAAATTTTCACCAAGTGGCAGACGGAATTAGGAGAAGAGGAAGGCTGGAATTCCCTCTTTTGGAACAACCATGATTTGCCACGGATTGTGTCAACTTGGGGGGATGATGGGGACTATCGTGTCAAATCTGCCAAGGCTTTAGCGATTCTGCTTCACTTGATGAAGGGAACTCCTTATATCTATCAAGGGGAAGAAATCGGGATGACCAATTATCCATTTAAGACCCTTGAGGACGTAGAAGATATCGAGTCGATCAATTATGCCCATGAAGCCTTAGAAAAAGGCGTGCCGCTCGAAGTGATCATGGATCAAATCCGCCATATTGGTCGGGACAATGCACGGACACCGATGCAGTGGAATGATGAAGCAGAAGCCGGTTTTACGACAGGTCGTCCATGGCTTGCGGTCAACCCAAACTACAAAGAGATAAATGTGGAGGCTGCCCTAGCAGATCCAGACTCTATTTTCTATACCTACCAAGCCCTCATTGCTTTGAGAAAAGAGTATCCTTGGCTTGTGACTGCTGATTATGAATTGGTGGACGCAGCAGACAAGGTTTTTGCCTACAAGCGGGTAGAAGGAGAGCACGCCTATTTGGTGGTTGTCAATCTCTCCAGTCAAGAGCAAGACTTACCGTTCGTCAATGGGGTTGAAGAGGTTCTCATTGCCAATACCAAGGTCGAACAAGTCCTCGAATCAGGCAAGTTAGCCCCTTGGGATGCTTTCTGTGTCAAACTAGCCTAATAAAAGTAAGAAAAATAGAGGAAATTACTTCCTCGTAGAAGCAGGTCTTTCTCAGCAGAGAAGGCCTGCTTTGCTTTTTAGGGGCTGTTCTTCTAGCAAAATACGCTCAAAAATTCTTCGGGGGACGCTTGGGCTATAGGAAATATTTATAAGAAGTCCTAGTTATTACTTTTAATTTCTGGTCTCAAGGCCCATTAAATCTGTGTTATAGTTTTTGGCTATATCAAAATTCGTGTAAAAGCAATTATACAAGACGGCTATCTTCTGATATGATAGTGTCAATTAGAATTTTTGGAGGACACAACATGTCAACTACAATTATCGGTTTCCCACGTTTGGGTGAATTCCGTGAATTAAAATTTACAACTGAAAAATACTTTAGAAAAGAAATCTCAGCAGACGAGCTCTTGGCAGCTGCTAAAGACTTGCGTGCTAAACACTGGAACATTGTTAAAGAACAAGGCATCTCAGAGATTCCTTCAAATGACTTCTCACACTACGACAATTTCCTTGATGCAGCCTTCCTTTTCAACGTCGTGCCTGCATCTGTTCAAAACTTGGATTTGACAGACCTTGAACAATACTTCGCTTTGGCGCGTGGTTACCAAGGTGAAAAAGGGGATGTGCGTGCCCTTCCAATGAAAAAATGGTTCAACACCAACTACCATTACATCGTTCCTAAATTTGAAAAAACAACAGAAGTGAAATTGGCTGGTCACAAGATTTTTGATGAGTACCAAGAAGCCAAAGAATTGGGGATCAACACTCGTCCAGTAGTCGTTGGACCATTCACTTTCCTTCAATTATCTGACTTTGAAGATGGTGTGAAAGCTGAGGACTTCGTAGACAGCTTGGTTGCTGCTTACCAAGAAGTCTTTGCTAAATTGGCTGAGCTTGGTGCGACTCGTATTCAACTCGATGAGCCAGCTCTTGTTAAAGATTTGAAAGCTGAAGAAAAAGCTCTCTTCTTGAACCTCTACAACAAACTCTTGGCTGACAAGAAAGGTCTTGAAGTCTTGATCCAAACTTACTTTGGTGATGTTCGTGATGTCTACAATGACCTTGTAAACTTGCCAGTAGATGGTATCGGTCTTGACTTTGTTGAAGGCAAGAAAACTCTTGAACTCGTTAAAGGTGGCTTCCCAGCTGATAAGACCCTTTATGCTGGTATTGTGAATGGGAAAAACATCTGGCGTAACAACTATGAAAAGAGCTTGGAAATCTTGGATCAAGTTCCAGCTGAAAAGATTGTCTTGACGACTTCTTGCTCCCTTCTTCATGTGCCATTTACAACGGCTAACGAAGATTTTGAACCAGCTATTTTGAACCACTTCGCCTTTGCAGTTGAAAAATTGGGTGAATTGCGTGACTTGGATGCCATCCGTAATGGTCAAGGGGCAGAAGCTCTTGCTGCCAACAAAGAACTCTTTGCAACAGAACGCGTTGGAGCAAATGCTGAACTTCATGCTCGCATCGCAGCTTTGACAGAAGCAGACTATACTCGTTTGCCAGCTTTCGCAGAACGGGAAGAAATCCAAAAAGAAGCCTTCAAGCTTCCAGCACTTCCAACAACTACCATTGGTTCATTCCCTCAAACCAAGGAAGTACGTGCTAAACGTTTGGCCTTCCGTAAGGGTGAATTGACTCAAGAAGAATATGATGCCTTCCTTGCTGAAACCATCGACGAATGGATCAAATGGCAAGAAGAAGTTGGATTTGACGTGCTTGTACACGGTGAATTCGAACGGAACGACATGGTTGAGTACTTCGGTCAAAACTTGTCTGGTTACCTCTTCTCTAAAAACGGTTGGGTACAATCATACGGTATGCGTGGGGTGAAACCACCAATCATCTGGGGTGATGTGACTCGTCTTAACCCAATCACTGTGAAATGGTCTAGCTACGCACAAAGCCGTACAGACAAACCTGTTAAAGGTATGTTGACTGGACCTGTTACCATCCTTAACTGGTCATTCCCACGTGAAGACATCTCTATCAAGGATTCTACTCTTCAAATCGCTCTTGCCATCAAGGATGAAGTTCTTGACCTTGAAGCTGCAGGTGTGAAGATCATCCAAATCGACGAGGCTGCTCTTCGTGAAAAATTGCCACTCCGTCGTAGCGACTGGTACGAAGACTACCTTGACTGGGCGATTCCAGCCTTCCGTTTGGTACACTCAACTGTCGCACCAGACACACAAATCCACACTCACATGTGTTACTCAGAATTTACAGATATCATCCCAGCGATCGACAACTTGGATGCAGACGTTATCTCATTTGAGGCAAGCCGTTCAAACCTTGAAATCTTGGATGAGTTGAAAGCGAAAAACTTCCAAACAGAAGTTGGACCTGGGGTTTACGATATCCACTCACCACGTGTCCCACAAGACGGTGAAATTGATCACACCATCGAAGCAATCTTGGCTAAAGTACCAAGTGGCAAAGTTTGGATCAACCCTGACTGTGGTTTGAAGACTCGCGGAATTAAAGAAACAAAAGAAAGCTTGATCAAGCTCGTTAATGCTGCTAAAGAAGCGCGTGAACACTTGTAAGAAATGTTTCGAGGACCTTCTATCATCGTGTAGAGGGTTTTCGAATCGTTCCTTTATCCTAGAAATAGTGGCTCAGAGTTCTCGATCAACGAAACAAAAGAAAAGGATAGAATATGTCACAACACACACCGTCTCTGTCATTTGAAGTTTTTCCTCCAAATCCTGAAGTAGGCAATGCCAAACTCTTACGTGCTTTGGCAAATATGCAGGAGCTAGCTCCTCACTTTATTAGTGTGACCGCTAGCAATAATAAATACAATATCAAAGAGACGACGGTTGCTTTAGCCAATTACATTCAAAATGAATTGTCTATTCCGACGATTGCTCACTTGCCAGCTGTTTATTTGAGCAAGGAAAAAGTGGCCGATACTCTTCATGAGTTAGATGAAGTAGGGGTTCATCGGATTTTGGCTCTGCGTGGGGATATTATCCCGGGTGTGGAACCTTTAAAAGACTTTCGTTATGCAACGGATCTGATTGAATTTATCAAAACAGAAGCTCCTCATTTTGAGGTGATTGGTGCTTGCTATCCTGAGGGACACCCAGATTCTCCAAACCAAATTTCAGATATTCAAAATCTTAAAAAGAAGGTAGATGCAGGGTGCTCTAGCTTGGTCACTCAACTTTTCTTTGACAATGAGCGTTTCTATGATTTTCAGGATAAGTGTACCTTGGCTGGGATCGATGTTCCCATTCATGCAGGAGTGATGCCGATTCTCAATCGCAATCAGGCCCTTCGTCTCCTTAAGACTTGTGAAAATGTTCATATCCCACGGAAGTTTAAAGCCATTCTGGACAAGTATGAGCATGATCCAAAGTCTCTTCGCGCAGCAGGACTTGCTTATGCAGTCGATCAAATTGTTGATTTGGTTACTCAAGATGTGGCTGGAGTCCACCTTTACACCATGAACAATGAAGATGTCGCTTACCACGTCTACCAAGCAACAAAGGCGTTATTTGATCATCAACCGAATTTTGAAGTGAATTAATCAACACTTTTAGTAGGAAGTGTAGAGATTGAGAAAGAAAATTTCTCAGTCTCTTTTTATTTGGATAAATCACTTGCTAAAAGCCAACTTTTTTTTTATAGTATTAATATGAAGTTTTTGGAGGCGCTTGCAATGAAGAAAGATCTCACGTTAAAGTTATTTGGACCCCCTAAGGTTGTTTTCAATCAGAAAGATATTCGGTTTTCTTTTTCGAAGATGGAGGCCTTGTTTTATTACTTGGCAGTCATGGGCCAGGTCAACCGCGATGAAATCGCCGGTATTCTTTGGGGAGATAAGGAAAACCAAGTAGCTCGCAAAAACTTACGGAATACGGTTTACCAAGCCAATAAAATCTTTGAAGGAGATATCATTGTCTCTCCAAGCAGGAGTAGTTTGGCTCTTAATCCTGACTTGAGTCTTTCTTTGGATGTCAAACTCTTTGAAAGAGACCCACTAAGTACCTTGGATCTTTATCGGGGAGACTTTCTAGAGGGCTTCTATGTCAAGGATGATGAAGACTTTGATCAGTGGGCTTCTCGCAAACGAGATGCTTATAGGAAGCTCTATGTCGAAAGTTGCTATCAAAAAATTGAGCAGGTCGGTTTTGGAGACTCTAGTATAGAACTCTTGCTCCATCATTTGGTAGAGTTGGATGAATTTGAAGAGAAAAACTACCAGCTCTTGATGGAGTATTATAGCTTCCATCATCAGCTAGGAAAATTTTTTGAGACCTATTATAAGCTAGTCGATTTATTGGATCGCGAGCTTAGTGTGCGTCCCAGTCGAGCGATTGAGGAACTTTATCACTCCGTTTTGGAAGCCAAACGAACTCATAAACTGACCAATCGCTTGAATATCCGTGAACTTTCCTTTTTTGGTCGGAAACAAGAACTCTCGCAACTCGAGGAATACCTTTCCTTAGTCGAGACGGGTGAGGCGGTAGGTCCTTTTCTCGTGATGGGGCAATCTGGAACGGGTAAGAAACGTCTGTTGCGGCAGTTGGTCTTGATGTCCAATCGCAGTTTTAATTTTATCAAGGTAGAAGGAAGAGCTACTAGTCACCGTTACGAAGGAAGCAACTGGAATGATCTCAGACAAGCGCTAGAGAAACTGGGGGATGAGATGGGGATTTCCCTTCTGGAAGAGGAGGATGATCTCATTTCGATATGGAATCAGCTTCAAGGCCTTAGCAAAGAAAAACCGCTCCTGATCCTGCTTGAAAACGCCCAGTGGTTCGATGCATTGTCTCTAGAAAAAGTGAAACAACTAGAGGAGAGAAGAAGTCAGGAGAAATGGCAACTAATTTTTACAGCTGAAGAGCCTCTGCCAGCTTCCTTCGTCAACTTCTTGGGGAGCTTGAAGATAGAGAAAAGGCTGTCTCAACTAGAGTTGACCAATTTTGATCCAAGTGAAAGTCGTGCTCTCTTGAAAGGGGAACTGGGAGCAATAGAGCCTGCAGTGATGGAGCAGATGGTCGAATGGAGTGAAGGCAGTCCGTTCTTTCTGTCCAGCTATATCGAAGAGTGGAAAGAAAATGAAAATTTAGAACCCTTGCCTGATATCATTCAAGCCTATCTTTCTCAGGAGCTTGGGGATATGAGCAGTGAGGAAGAGGCTCTTCTACACTACCTATCTTGTTTTCATAAGCCAATTTCTCTGTCTATCTTGGCAGAATTGACGGCTACAGAGCTTCCTGTTTTGACTGAATTAATCGAGCCTTTATCTGAAAGAGCGATCGTCTCAATCGTAGAAGAAGGAGAGGCTCTCTTGGTTCAATTCTGCAAGCAATTGGTAGCCATGTACTTTTACCATCTTCTTTCGCCAGCTAGACGGCGGCTCTTCCACCAACAAATTGCGCAAAAATTGGAAGAAAGCTTAGAAGATTCGACGGACCTTCTTCTTTATAAGGAAATTGCCTACCAATACAAGCAATCCCAAAATCTTTTGCGTTCCATATCTTTTGAGTTGACCTATTTAGAAGAAATCCTTCAGCTGGAGCATGAGCTGTTTCCGATTTATTCCAAGGCAGATGAGGGGTTCCTATCAGATGGTACAAATAGCCATTTGGACATTTTGGGAGAGCTATCCCGCATACACCAAGAATTAGATAACCTCTTTTCAAGGCACCAAAGAGATAGAGAATACAAGTATTTACAACTGCGTTACTTGTACTTAGAAGGTCGCTATTTTATTCGAAGTGGGGAGTATCAAAAGGGGATTCATGATATCCAAAAAGTCATCTCCTATGCGCGGGAACTCAAGCAATCCGACTTCCTCTTAGAGGGTTATCGGCAAATCATTTATTATTGCATTCAAACGGAGAATATCTCTGAGATGGCCTATTATACAGATTTGGCTTTGGAAGATGCCATCCAAGCTAATAATCATGAGGTCATCGCGATCCAGTTGCGTTTGAAGGGGTTGTATCACCTGATGGTTGGGGATGAGGAGCAGGCGACCCGGCATCTGTATCGCTCCATTGATTGCTTTAGTTTGACCAATAGCATGCAGGCCAAGTATGCCATTCAAATTGCGGCTTCTTTGGCCTACCTCGCTGAAATCGAGCAAGTGAGAGGTCATTTCCAAGTAGCCGTCACCCACTTAGAAGAGGTTCTGCGTTTAGTGGGGGATCAAGCTGTTGATTCCGTCCGTGTCGTCTTTGATATTGATCTTGGGATCGCCTATTATTGGAAGGGAGATTTGATCCAAGCTCGCCTCTGTTTTGACAGAGCTCAGAAGATTTTGTCCAGTGTTCGCTTCCCTTGGAAGGAAGAATTGCTCGAATTTTATCAATCCTTGATCGCCTGTCAGCAAGGGGATCAGGAGAAGGTTGCGGCTTATCTGGCTCGAAAAGAAAGGACGATGAAACAATCTGCCAATTCGCGGGATAAGGGGATGGTTCATTATCTATTAGCTTACTTATCTGATCAAAAGGAGAAAGGAGAAGAGCTCGCTCCTGCCCTGATCACCTTCTTGAAAGAAGATAAGAATTACTACAAGAAGGTGGCAGAGCAACACTTGAATCCCTACAGAGATCGTCAGTTTCTTAAGAAATTAAAAGACCTGTAGTGTCTCTTGCCTAAATCATAAGAGAAGTCTAAGTGGCCTGTCCTCCTTTCAGGCAAAGATCATTGTGCTGAAAATAAAAAAAGCATAGAAATACCCTAGCAATGGGTGTTTCTATGCTTTTTATGTGTGTAGAAATCTTCTTAGTTCAGTTTTTGTTGCGCCAATATTTGTGTCAAGTAAAAGATAAAGGTCGCAGCAAGGTTTGAAGTATGGTTGTCAATGTCATGAGGAGGAGAAACTTCCACGACATCAAATCCGATTAGTTTACCACTGGCAGCAATGTGTTGGAGAAGCAGGAGGGCTAGTTTAGGATCGACACCAAGTGATTGGATGGCGCTAACACCAGGAGCAGAGCCGACCGCAAAGCAATCCATATCAATAGACAGATAGATCGCGGTTTGGTTTTCTAAAAATTGATCGATTCGATCCAGAATGGCTTGGTGGCTCATCTGGAAGAGATCTTGGCCAGTTAAAAAATCAATGCTTGGTGTTTTAGCAACGTAATTAAAGAGGAAGAGGTTATTATTGTGCTCTTGGATCCCCAGGATGAGGTAAGGGAAGTCCTGACCTTTTTCTTTAGCATGATCAGCCATTTGACGAAAACCTGTTCCAGAATTGGGCCCGGTTTGGTCGTAAGGTCGCAAATCAAAGTGGGCATCCAGATTGATCACAGCCAGTTGTTCATCTTTTTCCAAACTGGATTGAATCCCTAGATAGTGGCCGTAAGCAGTTCCGTGACCGCCTCCTAGGACAATGGGTTGGATCCCTAATTGGTACATGCGCTGGATCGCTTGTGAGAGACTTTCTTGGAGTTCTTCTAATGAATGGTTGGGCCCGTCAATATTTCCCACATCATACACTGTCACATTGGTTCCCCAGTGCCATGGAAGTTTAGCGATTTGAGAACGGATGGCTGTAGGCCCCTCGACCGCTCCTACGCGCCCGTTGTTGATATAGACTCCTTTGTCGCTCTTAAAGCCGATGATCCCAAAGGTCATCCCCTCAAATGGAGTGAGGGTCTCGTCGTTTAGGTCTAAAAATTTGGTGACCATTCCCCATTTGGCCGTGTAGGGATTGTCCTCGATGCTACCTTGGTAGTAGCTGTAGGTCATTGGATAGTAGTTTGTGAGCAAGCTTGTCGCCTCCCTTATTTTTCTGAAAGCAGGCAGAGGCTGAGAAGATCGCCAGCCTCTGTTTTGCTTTATTCTTACTGTATCAGTATTGAATGCTTAAGTCAACTGCTTTTTCGATGGTTGCTAAGAATTCTTCGCTTTCGACAACAGCAGATGCTTTATTGAGTTCTTCAAAGATTTCGATATCTTTATCAAATTCAATGAAGTTCAGTTTTTGGCGAATCAGCTCATAAGCTGGTTTTGTACCTTTACCAAGTTCATGATTTTCTGGCTTGAGATCCAAGGCTTGGCAAGCTGCCATGATTTCAGTAGCAACGATGCGACGTGAGTTTTTAAGAATTTCTGCTGCTTTACGAGCGGCAGTGGTTCCCATGCTGACGAAATCTTCTTGGTTTTCACAAGATGGAATAGAATCGACACTAGCAGGGTGAGCCAAGATTTTATTTTCCGATGCAAGGGATGCACAAGCATACTGGGTAATCATGAAACCTGAGTTGAGTCCAGGGTGTTTAACCAAGAAGGATGGCAATTTGCTGAGTTGGCTGTTGACCAAGCGTTCCACCCGACGTTCAGATACGTTTCCGATTTCAGAAAGGGCAATACCCAAGAAGTCAAATGGTTGTGCCATTGGTTCACCGTGGAAGTTCCCGCCGGAGATGACGTGGCCTTCTTTGGTAATGATTGGGTTATCTGTGACAGAGTTGATTTCGATTTCAACTTTTTCTTTTACGTAAGCAATAGAATCCTTGCTGGCTCCATGTATTTGAGGGATACAACGAAGTGTATAAGGATCTTGTACCCGTTGTTGAGTCGCAACAGTGGTATTCTTGCTTCCTTCAAGAAGGTTACGGATGTTGCGAGCAGTTGCCAATTGTCCACTTTGTGGGCGGATGGAATGAAGATCTTCTTCGAATGGACTGGTAATTCCATTGTGAACTTCCATTGAGAGAGCACCAGCGATATCAGAGAGTTTGAGCAATTGGATACCATCATAAGTCGCAAGAGCACCGATACCGGTTAGGACAGTCGTACCATTGATCAAGGCAAGCCCTTCTTTGGCAGCTAATTGGATCTTTTCAATTCCAGCACGATCTAAGGCTTCTTGACCACTGAGAAGTTCTCCTTTGTAGTAGGCGCGTCCAAGACCCAACATTGGTAAAACCATATGAGCAAGTGGTGCTAAGTCTCCAGAAGCTCCGAGAGAGCCTTTTTCAGGGATATAAGGAGTGACTCCTTTGTTGAGCAATTCTAACAGTTTTTCAACAGTTGACAGACGAATGCCAGAGTAACCTTTCAAGAGTGAGTTGATACGGATCAGCATGATGGCACGAACGGCATCTTCCGGAAGTGGATCACCGAAGCCAGATGAATGAGTTCGGATCAGGTTTTCTTGCAGTTGAACAGTATCTTCTGGAGAAATGCTGACATTACAGAGGGAACCAAAGCCAGTAGTCACACCATAGACAACTCGTTTTTCACGGACAATGTCATCAACGATTTTACGGGATGCGATAACGGCTTCTTTGGCTTGTTCATCAAGCTCACATTGGGCACCGTGACGAGCTACAGCGATGACTTCTTCGAGTGTTAAGCTATTGCCATCTAAATGAATCAATTGAGTCATATAAAACCTCCGATTATGAATAATTGTTCTGTGGAAGTAGATGTGTTTACTTCAGTTTGAATACCAAACATGAGCCCATTGTCTATTGATCTTAAGAAGTTTGAGAAGAGTCTTAGAGAAAAGGGCTCAGGTTTGATATTCGTAGAGTCCTAGATGGGCTGGGGAGTAGAACCTAAGCCTACTCCCGTCTACGTTCCCATCTAGTGTATTAAGAAAATGAGTGAAGAATGCTTTATGATTTACCTAGTTTATCTCCGTGGAAAACGAAATAGAGTCCACTAGCGATCACTAGACCGATAGCTCCCCATACGAAGTTCATTAGGTTGTCCCCAGCGATCATCAAGATACTGATCACAACAGCTAGAACAGGGATAACAGGACCGAATGGTACTCGGAAAGTAACCTTTTTGTCTGGGTACATTTTTCTGAGTTTGATGGCTGCCAAAGCAGTTGGAATGTATTGGAAGAAACGGAAGACAACACTAAATGTTGCTAATGATTCGAAAGAGCCAGATAACAAGAGTAAGAAAGCGAAGATAGCAGAAATGATAATGGCAATGACAGGAGCATTCTTAGAGTTTGTTTTTCCAAGACCCTCTGGCAAGAGTTTTTCAGTTGCTAATGCGGCACCAAAACGAGGGACCATGATGGATTCACCAATGTTTAGACCGGCAATTGAAATGAGGGCTCCGTAAGAAACGAGTGGAGCTCCGATAGGGCCAATCATTTCGACAAATGCGTCTTGTACCGGTGCACCGGTTTGCATAATGCGACCACCAAGCATGGCGATTGTTCCAGCGATGATCAACATGTAGAGAACAGATACAATACTGATAGAACCTAGAATAGCGCGGGGAACGTTCTTTTCAGGGTTGCGCATTTCCCCTGCAACGATAGACATGGTTTCAAATCCGATGAAACCGTAGAAGATGTAGACGGCTGTACTAGAAATAGAACTGAAGAGACTTGTTCCACTTTCCAATTGAAGGAAAGGTGTGAAGTTGCCCTTGCTTACGCCGCCAGAAATGAAGAAGATGGCAAAGAGCGAGAAGAGGACAATTGGAATTAATTTTGCAACAGTAGCTGTCAGAGTGAACATCTTAGAGGTTTTCAGACCGGCGATGTTCATCAGACTCAAGAGAATCAGCATACCGATACTGATCGGAAGGTTGTAGCCTTCAAATGCTGGGAAGGTAATGATGAAGATCTTAGCAAAGCCGGCTAACATGGCAGCCCAGGCGATAACAGTAACGGCCCAACCGAGAATCCCAACGTTAAAGCCAACGAAGTCTCCGAAAGCGGCTTTTGAGTATTGCATGGCTCCACCGTTTTTATCGAAGTAGCCAGCCGTTTCAGCCAGACAGGCTGATAGTAGCATGACGAGAATGGCTACTCCGAACATGACAGCTAGAGAAGCTGGTCCGAGGCCAGAATAAATTTTTTGAGGGAGGAGGAAGATACCAGATCCGATTACGGCGTTGATACCGTAAAGAGTGGCACCACTAAAGCTGAATTTCGCTTTTTCTTGTTCCTCAATCGACTGTTTATGTGCTCCGTTCATAATGTTTCTCCTTTGTGAACATTATTGTAGTCCAGTCCAGATAGCAATCGGTTGCTCCCCAGACTGATGGGGTAAAAACGTGATTGTCATCTCTTGAAGGGGAGATGGTTGTTCGATCACCAGGAGCTCGTGAGCTTGGAGGATTTGAGAATGATTCGTTTCCCATTTTAGTGTTAGCGGACAGAGAGCATAGATCAATTGATAGCGACTCTGACTTTTGACACTCTCTTTTGGGGTTATAGCACTCATATGCCCCTGATAAGAAGGTTTGTAGATCAAATTAAAGTCTTGACAAGTCCCTTGGCTAGATACAGGATCTCCCCCATCAAAGAAGTAGCTTTGAAAGGGGTTCAAAACCACTTCTTTCTGTTGATGGTTGAGTCGAATGGAGGCATTCAAGGGCATCAAGATTCGGTGGTAGCCAGTGAGATCGGTAAAGTTACTTTTTTCAACCTCTACCGTTGCAGTGGAGAGGCGGAAGTCAAAAGTCCGATCTGGATAACTTCCTCCCTCTGGGGAGAGAAAGAGTTGGGTGGTTTGGCCACCGGACCAGGTAGAAATTTGATAATCTGCGGGAGTAAGATGAAGGATAGTCACCATAGGACGCCTTCTTTCTTAAAAGAGACCAGTGATATTGCCGTGGGCATCGATATCAATTTTTTCACTGGCAGGTACTTTTGGTAGGCCAGGCATGGTCATGATGGTACCCGTGAGAGCTACAATGAAGCCAGCTCCCGCAGCTACCTTGAGATTGCTGATGTTAACAGTAAAATCTTTTGGTGCTCCCATTTTCTTCGCATCATCTGAGAAGGAATATTGCGTTTTGGCCATACAGATTGGGTAGTTTGAGAAGCCAAGAGCTTCCAATTCTTTGAGTTCGCGTTTGGCTGCTGGTGTTAAGCTAATACCTTTACCACCATAGACTTTTGTGACAATCTTGGTTAATTTTGTTTCGATGCTGTCTTCTTGGTCATAGACATAAGAGAAGTGGTTTTCTTCTTGAGCTAGTTGAATGACTTTTTCAGCTAGATCGCGTCCACCAGCACCACCATGTGCCCAGACATCCGAAATGACCACATCTACATTGCGTTTCTTACAAGATTCATAGACAGCTTCTAGCTCTGCCTCTGTATCCAGTGGGAATTTGTTAATGGCAACGACCACAGGTAGGCCATAGACTTCTTGGATGTTGGCCAAGTGTTTGTCTAGGTTTGGCAGACCATCGATAACAGCTTGGACATTTTCAGTAGCCAAGTCTGCTTTGGCAACTCCACCATGCATCTTGAGGGCTCGGATGGTTGCGACGAGGACTACGGCAGAAGGTTTGAGTCCGGCAATGCGGCACTTGATATCAATGAATTTTTCAGCGCCTAAGTCTGCTCCAAAACCAGCTTCTGTCACAACATAGTCTGCATATTTGAGAGCTAGTTTAGTAGCCAGCACACTGTTACAGCCATGAGCAATATTGGCAAAAGGTCCGCCGTGGATGATAGCAGGAGTATGTTCTAAGGTTTGTACCAAGTTTGGATGGATGGCATCTTTTAGGACGGCTGCCATAGCACCTCCAGCCTTGAGGTCTTTAGCTGTGACTGGTTGTCCTTGGTAGTTGTACCCAATAATGATGCGATCGAGGCGTTCTTTGAGGTCAAGGATATTTTCTGAGAGACAGAGAATAGCCATGATTTCAGAAGCCACTGTGATGTCAAAGCCATCTTCACGAGGAACCCCGTTTGTTTTTCCTTGAAGGCCATCGACAATATGGCGAAGTTGACGGTCGTTCATGTCGACCACCCGTTTCCAGGTAATCCGACGAGAATCGATGCCCAACTCATTTCCATGGTGAATGTGGTTGTCAATCAAAGCTGCAAGCAGGTTATTGGCAATTCCAATGGCATGGAAGTCTCCGGTAAAGTGAAGGTTGATATCTTCCATTGGAACTACTTGGGCGTATCCACCACCGGCAGCTCCACCCTTGATCCCAAAGACAGGGCCAAGAGAAGGTTCGCGCAGGGCAATGACGGCTTTTTCACCAATAGCTGAGAGGGCATCGACTAATCCAACAGAGGTGGTTGTCTTTCCTTCTCCAGCAGGTGTCGGAGAGATGGCTGTCACGAGGATCAGCTTTCCATCTTCCTTATCCTTGAGTTGTTCCAGTTGGTTGCTATCAATTTTGGCCTTGTATTTTCCGTAGAGCGAAATGTCGTCTTCGGTCAATCCAAGTTCAGCAGCGATATCGGTAATGGGCTTCATTTGGACAGAATTGGCAATTTCAATATCCGATAAAACCATAGAATCCCTTCTTTCTTTTTGTTTGTTAGGTTTATGATAGACTTTCTAAAATGGTTTGGTAAATGTTGTCTGCAAGATCAGAGCCTGTTTGGAGGAGTTCGAGACCCTTGCCGTGGTATTCTTGGACAAAGTCTTGGTCCTTGATTCCTGAAATGTTGATCAGGACGTTGAGCCAAGCCCCTTGAAGGCCAGCTTTAAGGTTGAGAGCAGCCACCCCTAAGTCACTTGCCGCATTGGTGTTGGACTTGCCAACAGCTTCTTTGGTGGTTTCAAGAGCCTCAACGATGAGCTCCATCATAGAGAAAGGAGATTCAGTTGCCTGTTTCAAGGCTTGTTGCATGGCCTCGCGACGAGCGGCTTTCTCTTCTTCCGTTTCTTTTGGAAGATCAAAGACAGCTGATACGACATTGAAAGCTTCTGTATCCTTGTCAATAGCTTCTAGTAACTGGTCTTGAAGTTGAGCGCTTTTTTCGTGAACCCCTTTGATGTGGTCTTCAAATTCTGCGTATTTTTTCTTCCCAATGGTCAGTTCACAGACCATTTTTGTAAGGGAAATCCCATTCGCGGCAGATAGAGCAGCGGCAGAACCACCACCTGGAGCTGGAGCATCCGAACCAAGGACCTTGGCAAACTCTGTAATACTTAAGTCAACTAGTTTCATAGATCCCCTTTCTAACCCAACAAGTGATTTTCCAAGACTTGTTTGCTGTAGTCAAAGTCTTCTAATTGCAAGTAGTATTCAGCTGAGTCGATCAAAGCCTTAGCAGGAGCAAGTCCGATGAGTTCTGTTCCGATGATTCGAACCCCGTAGCGTTGTGCTTCGAAACGAACGGTTTCAACGACACGATACAATGGGAATTGTTCCAAATTGACCATGTTGATAGAGACTTGGGCGATGTTACGATCTTCTAGCATGACACCGATCGCTTTACAGTATTTGTATCCACCGCTTGATCCACGAATGATTTTAGAAATTTTATTGGCAATATCTAGGTCGTCTGTGTCAAGGTTAATATTGAAAGCAACGAGTGGCATACGGACACCAACGGCTGTAACCCCTGCAGTTGGGTGAATCTTGCGTTCACCGTAGTCTGGCTTCCAGTCTTCTTCCAACAATTTTTCTGGCATTCCTTCAAATTGTCCTTTGCGCACTTTAGCCAAGTTTTTCCGTTCTGGACGAGTTGCGGCATCTTCGTAAAGGAAGATTGGAATACCTAATTCGCGATTGATGCGTTCGGCCACTTTATTAGCGATTTCAACGCATTCAGCTGTAGTGATATCTTTGACCGGAACGAATGGACAAACGTCTGTTGCCCCCATCCGAGGGTGTTCGCCTTCGTGCTTGGTCATATCGATATTTTCAGAAGCATATTTCACCAATTGGAAAGCTACTTCTTGAATGCTTTCGTCATCCCCAACGAGTGTAAAGACGCTGCGGTTGTGACTGGCGTCAGACGAGTAGTCGAGTAAAGTGACACCTGGGATACTTTTTGCTGTGGCGGCTAATCCGTCGATCACAGCCTGATTGCGTCCTTCAGAGAAGTTTGGAATACACTCAACAATTTTTGCCATATAATTACCTCTTTTTATAGGAGAAGTGGGGAGGAGAAGTCTTTGTATTTTCCTCCCCTTTCTCAGTTTTTATTTTTTGATATTAAAACAATTTTTGAACGGCTTCTTTGACCAAATCTTCATCTGCCAGATAAGGAATGGTGATGTGGTCTGTTCCTGCATGGAGACGGTTGTACTCGATCGCTGTTTCAATGGCATGGTTATTCCGTGCCCAATTCCGACGAGCAACCCCACCCATAGTGTCCCAGGCAATGGCAGACTTGATGATTTCATCGATCCGGTGGCTACCGTCTAGAACGAGACCAAATCCACCGTTGATGGCTTTACCGATACCAGTACCACCACCGTTGTGGAGAGCAACGAGACTCATACCGCGAGCAGCGTTACCAGCGTAACATTGAACCGCCATATCACAAGTAACGTTCGAACCATCTTTGATGTTTGATGTTTCACGGAATGGAGCATCTGTACCAGATACGTCGTGGTGGTCACGTCCGATCATGACCGGTCCGATCTTACCTTGGCGAATGAGTTCATTGAATTTCAATGCAATGTTGACACGGCCCATACAATCTTGATAGAGGATACGTGCTTGTGTACCAACCACCAATTGGTTCTTTTCCGCATCGCGGATCCAGTTGTAGTTGTCGCGGTCTTGGTAGCGACGAGTTGGATCGATCGCTTCCATGGCTGCATGGTCAGTTGCAATCAAGTCTTCGTGTTTACCGCTGAGGCAGACCCAACGGAATGGACCGTATCCATAGTCAAAGAGCATAGGTCCCATGATATCTTCTACATAAGATGGCCAAATGAAGCCGTCCTTGTCATCCAAGCCATTCTTAGAAATTTCCTTGATGCCTGAGTCGTAAACAGATTTCATGAAGGCATTACCGTAGTCGAAGAAGTAGGTACCTTTAGCTGTCAAGGCTTTAATCACTGCAAAGTGACGAGCCAAGGTTTCATCAACCAAACGGCGGAAGGTTTCTTTGTCTTCTGCCAGCAAACGTGTCCGTTCTTCAAAACTAATGCCAACTGGGCAATAGCCACCATCATAAACGTTGTGGCAAGAGGTTTGGTCAGACAAGAGATGAACGTGAACATTGTGTTCATTGACATATTCGAGCAAGTCTACGATATTTCCATGGTAGGCAATCGAAGTGGATTCACCAGCTTCCAGTGCTGCTTGAGCCAATTTCACAGCTTCTTCGGCACTGTCTGTCACTTGGCTAATCCAGCCTTGAGAGTGACGAGTTTCGATCCGCGAGCGGTCCACTTCTGCAACGATGGCAACCGCTTTTGCGATTTCAGCTGCTTTCCCTTGTGCACCACTCATTCCACCGAGACCAGATGAAATAAAGAGTTTACCGGTCAAGTCGCCGTCATCAGGCACACCGAGTTTGAGACGACCGGCATTGAGAAGGGTGTTGAAAGTACCGTGAACGATCCCTTGTGGACCGATGTACATCCAGCCACCAGCCGTCATCTGACCGTAGTTGGTAACACCCATTTCTTCAGCAATTTCCCAGTCGCGCATGTTGTCATACTCACCGATCAAGAGACCGTTGGTAATGACGACACGAGGAGCTTCTGGTTTCGATTTGAAGAGGCCCAGAGGGTGACCCGATTCAACCACCAAGGTTTGGTCTTCTGTCATGACTTCCAAGTATTTCTTGATCAAGTTGTATTGCATCCAGTTGGCACAGACAGATCCTGTTTCCCCATAAGTGACCAATTCATATGGATAAAGAGCAATTTCAAAGCTCAAGTTGTTGTCGATCATGACCTGCATAGCCTTAGCAGCTGTGCATTTTCCTTTGTACTCATCGATTGGTTTTCCATAGATCCGATCTTTTGGACGGAAGCGATAGCCATAGATCCGACCGCGAGTTTTTAGTTCTTCCAGAAATTCTGGGATCAACTCTTGGTGGAATTTTTTAGGAATGTAACGCAAAGCATTTTTAAGGGCAATTTCAGTCTGAGCTTGCGTTAAGCGGAAGCCTCTATCAGGTGCACGACGGATGCCTTCTTGAAAAGTCGCCTTTTCAGGTAGGACATCAAAGTCAAGTTTGACAGACATAGCAGCTGCAATTTCTTTCTCGTCTATAAATGACATAGCAGAACCCTCCTTATAGTTGGACTGTGAATTTATATTTTCTTTATTGTATCCAAGAAACGTCAATAAAGAGTCAAAAAAAAATATAATTTTTAATAAAGCAAAAAAAAATGAGGGAAAAACTTTTTGACTTTTTTTTGACGCTTTTCCTGTAGAATTGTAAAATGAATAACAATGGAAATAGAAAGGAATGTTTCATATGTCTGCTGATATCCTATTAACCCACTTTAACCAATTGTTTTGTCCGAATGATCTAGGCCATCCTCTCTATGGCAAGGAGATGGCAAAAGCAAAAATTCTTTCAGATGCTTATATCGCCATTAAAGATGGAAAGATTCTTGCAGTTGGGACAGGTCAACCAGACCCAGAACTGATCGATGACCATACGGAAGTCAAATCCTGTGAAGGAAAAGTTGCGACTCCTGGCTTGATTGACTGCCACACCCATTTGGTTTATGGAGGCAGTCGGGAACATGAATTTGCGAAAAAATTAGCAGGTGTTTCTTACTTAGACATCCTCGCCCAAGGCGGTGGAATTCTGAGCACGGTTCGGGCGACACGAGAAGCATCTTTTGACAATCTCTATGACAAGTCCAAACGACTGTTGGATTACATGTTGCGTCATGGGGTAACAACCGTTGAAGCAAAAAGCGGTTACGGTTTGGATTGGGAAACTGAAAAACGCCAGTTGGATGTAGTAGCTGCCTTGAACCGTGACCATGAAATTGATTTGGTATCAACCTTTATGGCAGCCCATGCGATCCCAACAGAGTACAAGGGCCATTCTCAAGAGTATTTAGACCTTATTATTGAGCAAATGCTTCCAAAAGTGAAGGAAGAAAAACTAGCTGAGTTCTGTGATATCTTCTGTGAAAAAGGTGTCTTTACAGCAGATGAATCTCGCTATCTTCTTTCTAAAGCTAAGGAGATGGGCTTCAAACTGCGGATCCATGCCGATGAGATCGAATCCATCGGTGGTGTTGATGTGGCGGCTGAATTGGAATCTACCAGCGCAGAACACTTGATGGTGATTACGGATGAAGGTATTCAAAAACTAGCTGCAGCAAAAGTGATTGGAAATCTATTGCCAGCTACAACCTTCAGCCTCATGGAAGATACCTATGCACCGGCTCGTAAGATGTTGGACGCTGGGATGGCCATCACCCTAACAACGGACAGCAATCCAGGGTCTTGTCCAACAGCCAATCTCCAGTTTGCCATGCACCTGGGTTGCTTCATGATGCGCCTAACTCCAGTAGAAATTCTCAATGCGGTAACCATCAATGCGGCCTATTCAGTTGATCGTGCTAAAACAATCGGCTCTTTCGATGTTGGCAAACAGGCTGACATTACCATCTTTGATGCACCAAATCTAGATTATCTCTTCTATTTCTTTGCGACAAATCTCGTGACAGATGTCTACAAGAAAGGTCAAAAAGTCATTTAACCGACTCCATTTCATTTGGGACTTTGCTCGTTTACAAAAATTAGCAAAGTCTTTTTTTAAAAACCTATCCCTATAGGGAATAGGACCACTTTAGTGGGGAATTAAAATTTGACGTTCAAAGAATATTTTTCTTACTTTCTAATGTACAAAAAGGGAAATTCTTGATAGAATAGAAGTAATATTGAATATTTTCTTCAATATCATCTGTTTGACTAGAAAACAGATTGTTTAAACTATTGATCAAACGAACAGGTTGTTCAACAGACCTGTCTAGAAATTGTGAGGAGACAAGATGACTGTCGATTATAACAGCAAAGCTTACTTGGATAAAGTAGACGCTTGGTGGCGTGCAGCCAACTACATTTCAGCTGCTCAAATGTACTTGAAAGATAACCCATTGTTGAAGCGCGAAGTCGTTGAAAATGACTTGAAAGCTCACCCAATCGGACACTGGGGAACTGTACCAGGGCAAAACTTTATCTATGCTCACTTGAACCGTGCCATCAACAAATACGACTTGGATATGTTCTACATTGAAGGACCAGGTCACGGTGGACAAGTAATGGTATCTAACTCATACTTAGATGGTTCTTATACTGAATTGAATCCAAACATCCCACAAAATGAAGAAGGTTTCAAACACTTGTGTAAGATCTTCTCATTCCCAGGAGGAATCGCTTCTCACGCAGCGCCTGAAACACCAGGATCGATCCACGAAGGTGGAGAACTTGGATATGCCCTTTCTCACGCTGCAGGTGCTGTATTGGATAATCCAGATGTGATTGCTGCCACAGTTATCGGTGACGGTGAAGGAGAAACAGGTCCATTGATGGCTGGTTGGTTGTCAAATACCTTCTTGAACCCAGTTAACGATGGGGCTATCCTTCCAATCTTCTACCTCAATGGTGGGAAGATCCACAATCCAACCATCTTCGAACGCAAAACAGACGAAGAATTGGCCCTCTTCTTTGAAGGTCTTGGATGGAAACCAATCTTTGCAGACGTAACAGCTA
Organism: uncultured Streptococcus sp.; assembly: GCA_934215455.1. GTDB lineage: Bacteria > Bacillota > Bacilli > Lactobacillales > Streptococcaceae > Streptococcus. Next base: position 2,314 of record CAKPZX010000006.1, on the reverse strand, counting down.
TTTCTGACGACCACGAAGCAGCTCATGCTTTGTTTGCAGAAAAATTGGACGAAGCGATTGAAGAAATCAAGAAAGTCCAAGCAGAAGCTCGTAAAGGTTCTGCTGAAGAAGCAACTCAACCAGTCTATCCTGTCTTGATTGCTCGTATTCCTAAAGGTTGGACTGGACCAAAAGCTTGGGAAGGAACACCAATCGAGGGTGGATTCCGTGCGCACCAAGTACCAATCCCAGTAGATGCTCACCACATGGAGCATGTGGATGCTCTTCTTTCATGGTTGGAATCTTACCGTCCAGCTGAATTGTTCGACGAAACTGGTAAATTACTTCCTGAAATTGCTGAAATTGCACCAAAAGGTGACCGTCGCATGGCGATGAACCCCATCACAAATGCTGGTGTGATCAAACCGATGAACACAGCTGATTGGAAGAAACATGCCCTTCAATTCAACACACCAGGTGAAATCATGGCTCAAGACATGATCGAATTTGGTAAGTATGCGGCAGACTTGGTAGATGCGAATCCAGATAACTTCCGTATCTTCGGTCCAGACGAAACCAAATCAAACCGTCTTCAAGAAGTCTTCACTCGTACAAGCCGTCAATGGTTAGGACGTATGAAACCAGACTACGATGAAGCATTGAGCCCTGCTGGTCGTGTCATTGACTCTCAATTGTCAGAGCACCAAGCAGAAGGAATGCTTGAAGGATATGTCTTGACAGGTCGTCATGGATTCTTCGCTTCTTACGAATCCTTCCTTCGTGTTGTGGATTCTATGATCACTCAACACTTCAAATGGTTGCGTAAGTCTAAGACTCATACAACATGGCGTAAAAACTACCCAGCCTTGAACTTGATTGCAACTTCAACTGTCTTCCAACAAGACCACAATGGTTACACTCACCAAGATCCAGGTATCTTGACTCACTTGGCTGAGAAAACTCCTGAATATATCCGTGAGTACTTGCCAGCAGATACCAATAGCTTGCTTGCAGTGATGGATGAAGCCTTCAAGGGAGAAGATGTGATCAACTTGATCGTTTCTTCTAAACACCCACGTCCTCAATTCTACTCAGCAGCTGAAGCAGAAGAATTGGTTCGTGAAGGCTACAAGGTGATCGATTGGGCATCAACTGTTTCAGCAGATGAAGAGCCAGATCTTGTTATTGCAGCCGCTGGTACTGAGCCAAACCTAGAAGCTCTTGCAGCCATCACAATCTTGCACAAAGCCTTCCCAGAATTGAAGATCCGCTTTGTCAATGTGGTAGATATCTTGAAATTGCGTCACCCATCCGTTGATGCGCGTGGACTTTCAGATGAAGAATTTGACAAAGTCTTCACAACGGATAAACCAGTCATCTTTGCCTTCCATGGTTACGAAGGCATGATCCGTGATATCTTCTTCAACCGTCACAACCATAACCTTCGTGTACATGGTTACCGTGAAAACGGGGATATCACAACACCATTTGATATGCGTGTGATGTCTGAGTTGGATCGCTTCCACTTGGCACAAGATGCAGCTAATGCAGCTCTTGGAGCAGAAGCAGCTGAATTCGCAGCTCAAATGGACGAAACAATCGCCTTCCACCATGACTACATCCGTGAAAACGGAGACGACATTCCAGAAGTTCAAAACTGGAAATGGGAAAACGTGAATAAATAAGAAAAAATAGCCGGAGCAATCCGGCTTTTTTTATGATGAACGTCAAGTAACAAAAGGAAGAGACTGAAAATAGATGTTCGGAAATCAAGCGTTTTCTAATAATATTGTAAGAGTTTCTAGGGAAATATTGAAGTAAAACCGAAAAAATAGTAAAATGGAAGAGCTGATTGCAGCAAATCAACTGTTCTGCGTTCTCCTTTTTGGAGAAGTGTCCTACATTAGAAAATGGAGTATTCTATGAAGAAAAAAATTATCTTGAAAAGCAGTATCCTAGCGGTCGCTGCGGGTCTTAGTGTTTTTGCGATCAATAGCGTTTTTGCAGACGAATTGCCCGTGCAGTTCATGGGCGTCAATGACTTCCACGGTGCCTTGGAACAAACAGGGACAGCTCGTTTAGAAGGCGAAACTGTGAAAAATGCAGGAACAGCCCCACTTTTGGCAACCTATTTGAACGATTCGCAAAAAGACTTTGAAACAGAGAATGCAGGAACGCCTAATGCTAGCATCCGTGTGCAAGCGGGAGATATGGTCGGCGCTAGTCCAGCCAACTCTGCCCTCCTTCAAGATGAACCAACTGTAAAAGTCTTCAATGAAATGAACTTTGAATACGGAACCCTTGGTAATCACGAGTTTGACGAAGGACTTGGTGA
>CAKPZX010000005.1 GCA_934215455.1 uncultured Streptococcus sp. | reverse complement strand
GACTAAAGGGATCAATCAAACGAATAGTTTATGAGAGTGGGACAGAAATCGGTAATTCGTTAGAATTCGATTTCGTCGTCCCACCTCCGCACAGTTGAGTAGGGCTGTAAAAGCTGATGAAATCAGCGTAGTAGAGCCCACTCAACCACTGCGTCTTGCTTGACAATCCAAAAATAATTGAGAGGCTAGGACTTTTGTCCCAGCCTCATGTAGTTTTTACAGAATAGAACAGTGAACCGTTTTGGCTAAAAGCTTTACTCTATTTCACGCTTTCGTTCGTTTATCACTAAATAAAAATATCATATAAATAAACTATTTTTTTCAAAAAAACAGGCTAGAGTTTGAAATGTTTTTCACAAAAGAGTATACTGATAGCATAGTTTTGTCGGATATTTATAATAGACCCCATCAAAACTAGTTGTCAACCCTTGCTGTTCTGATAGGAACGTTTGCTGGTATCGTTGATACCAAGGAGGAATCATATGTCTAAAGTAGCTATTGTCACAGGTGCTGGTCAAGGAATCGGTTTTGCAATCGCAAAACGTTTGGTGCAAGATGGCTTCAAGGTCGGAGTATTGGACTACAATGCTGAAACAGCTGAAAAAGCAGTTGCTGAGTTGTCAGCAGAAAATGCTTTTGCGGTCGTTGCTGATGTATCCAAACAAGCAGAAGTAGCTGCAGCTTTCCAAAAAGTTGTTGACCATTTTGGAGATTTGAATGTTGTCGTGAACAATGCAGGTGTTGCGCCAACTACACCACTTGATACAATTACAGAAGAACAATTTACACGTACATTTGCTATTAACGTTGGTGGCGTGATTTGGGGTGCTCAAGCTGCACAAGCTCAATTCAAAGCGCTTGGCCATGGCGGAAAAATCATCAATGCAACTTCACAAGCAGGTGTTGTAGGTAACCCTAACTTGACTGTTTATGGTGGTACTAAATTTGCAGTTCGTGGTATCACACAGACTTTGGCGCGTGACTTGGCGGATTCAGGAATCACTGTCAATGCTTATGCACCAGGTATTGTTAAGACTCCAATGATGTTTGACATTGCTCATGAAGTTGGTAAGAACGCGGGCAAAGACGACGAATGGGGTATGCAAACATTCGCTAAAGATATCACTTTGAAACGTCTTTCAGAACCAGAAGATGTAGCAGCAGCGGTCAGCTTCCTTGCTGGACCAGATTCAAACTACATCACAGGACAAACCATTATCGTGGATGGTGGAATGCAGTTCCATTAAGATGAAATAAGAGGTTGGGATCAACATCCTAACCTCTTATTTTGTGTGTTCCCAATAAAGGAAATAGAGATCAAAAAAACCACTCCCGAAAGGGAAGTGGTTCTGTGTTGGTTCTTATTTGAGACCGTATTTTTTGTTGAAACGATCCACACGTCCATCTGCTTGAGTGAACTTTTGACGTCCAGTGTAGAATGGGTGTGAGTCTGATGAAATTTCAACACGGATCAATGGGTAAGTTTCACCTTCGAATTCAACAGTCTCGCTAGAGTACTTAGTTGAACCACTAAGGAACTTGTAACCAGTAGTAGTGTCCATGAAGACAACAGGGCGATATTCTGGATGGATATCTTTTTTCATTTTGCAATATTTCCTTTCTGCCATGGTCTCTTTCCGAGCCATAGATTGTTACTAAGCTAGTTTACCAAATTTCCAAGATCTTGACAAGTATTTTCACTAATTTTATTTAAATTAATGGTCAAAAAAATCACCCTGGCAGGACCAAGGCGATTCTGATCTTATTATTGTTCAGATTGATTTGGATCTTTTGGTGCTTCCACTGGTTGATCAGCTTGTCCCCCAGTGTGTTCGTGTGTTTCTTTTTTGATTTCATTTACAGCAGTTTTTACAGTAGAAGTTGTCACGCGTCCAACAGATTGGGCAAATCCTTTACCAGATTCAGCAAGTTCTTCGAATGTTCCTTTAGTGATTTTACCACCTGACATCGCCAAGAGACCAGTCACAACAATAGCGATTGATGCGATTAAAGCAAGGATCAAACCAAAGCCAATTGAAACGCCATAACCATTGAAGTCAACAGCGTACTTGTTCACACCGAAGACATCGATCAATGTTACGATAGTTGAGAGAGCTCCTGCTACGATAACACCAATTGCAAAACCTTTTGGTAGTGAAGTTTTTACATCGTTCAAGCAAGCAAGGACAATCGCAACGACTGCGAAGATAATAACAAACCATCCATCTCCGCGAAGGCCATTCCAGCTGTATGAACCAAAATTTCCAGCATTCAGGCTTGCCCATGGCAAGAAAGAGCTAAGAATCGCTACCGCAGCAGAGATAATGATAAACAAACGATTTTTTTCCATAATAAGTCTCCTTAAAAATTTTATTAGCTTTATTTTACCATAAGAAAGATCAAATGAAAACCCCATGACCAAGATAAAAAGGCTGAGAAACCGTTCTCAGCCTTCGTTTGTGCGTGCCACTTCTTGTAGCTCTTTGTAGATTTGGTCGTTTTCCTCAAGAGAGTAGGAGTTGGCTCCACTAGCTAGTGGATGGCCACCACCATTATGACGTTTGGCAATTTCGTTGATCACTTTGCATTTGCTACGCATCCGGACACGGAAGTGACCGTCGGCCTGCTCAACAAAGATAGCCCAAACAGACACGGTATCAATGCGCCCAGGAGCCCCAACAATCGCAGCAGTCTCGGAATCACGTAGATCGAATTTCTTTAAGAGCTCTTGTGTCAAGGTAACACGCGCAGCGCCATGTTCATCGATCTCGAGATGGTCATAGACATAGCCTTGAAGCTTAGCTGTTTTGAGATTGATCGTATCCATCTGACGAGCAAGTGCTGTAAAATCAAAGGGAATACTTCGAAGATAGGCAGCGATCTCAAAAGTCCGAGTCGAAGTAGCAGGATAAAGGAAGCGACCTGTATCGCCGACAATCCCAGCATAGAGAAGACGAGCAGCACTTACAGGAAGTTCGAGATCCAATTCCTTAGCAAAAAGTGCGATCAATTCACTGGTAGAGCTAGACTCAGTATCGACCCAGAGTAGATCACCATAAGCATCGTCATTTGGGTGGTGGTCGATCTTAATCAGGAAATCACCATTCATATAGCGCTTGTCATCGATGCGGGGAGTATTAGCCGTATCACAGACAATCACCAAAGCTCCAGCATAGTCCTCATCGCTGACAGTATCCATCTCAGCAAGCCAAGTCAAGGTCGGTTCATCATAGCCAGTTGCCAAAACCCGCTTTTGAGGGAAGTGCGCGCGCAGGAGATCCCGCAAGCCCACCTGGCTACCAATCGCATCCGGATCCGGATTCTGATGCCGGTGGATAATAATCGTGTCATAAGCTTGAATCTTTTCAAGAATTTCATTCATTACGTTCATACATTACCTCATTTTCTCTGTCAATTTTAACATAAGAAAGGCCCATCCAGCAAGCATTTATCACTAATTAGGAGCTATGGAAGCGGTTTTACATTAGTTCATTATTTTGGTAGAATGGATAGATAGATTTAGAATGGGAGGGACTAGAATGATTGAAATTAAAAGTAATGCTGAGACGGCACAAGAGTTAGTGGCTTCTTTAAAAAGTAGTGGGGATGCACTTTCGGGAGTTGCATCAGCTACAAAAGATGAACAAACCAAACTATCTGGTAATGATGCGGCCCATCAAGCCATTGATACTGCTAAAACCAAAGCAGAAGAAATTGCAGCCGCGATTGAGTCAATTGGGACCAACCTTCAAAGCGTTTCAACTGGATTTACAGCAGTGGATGAAGCGACTGCTGCGAGTATGCAATAGGTTGAAAGATTAGGAAGATGAATTACGATCAACAACTATCGGAATTAAGAAGACAAGAAGATTTTCTTTATCAAAAAGAAAGAGAAATTGTAAGAGAAAAAAGAGATCTGGAAAATGAAATGAACCGCTTTGAGGGCTATAGCTCTGAAGCGCACCGTTATTTATGGGATGCATTTGAATCCTATCCTTCATCTAGAAATTTTTTTGACCAACTTCAGGAGGGAGTTATTCATGAATCGCGAAAAATTTCAAATAGTTATTTAGAAGAGCTGGATGAATTAGCTATTCAAAAAAGAAAAGTAGAAGATGATTTAAATGATATTTATCACGAACGGAAAAAATTAATGATTGAAAGGGAGTGTGACAATGGGAATCGAAGTTTATCGCGGTAGTTTGGATAGCCAAGCTAGTAGCACAGCTACTATGATTGAGCAACAATTGAAAGCCTATGAATCACTAGAAACATCATTAACTCAAATAGAAAATTCTGCCTCACGCCTGTCTGGACAAGCTTATGACTCTTTTAGAAGCTTTGTGACAAGTGTTGTCAAGCCATTGAAGGAGGCCGGAGTAGCTTTAGCAGAAGCTACACAAGAAAGTGTGAAGAAGCTTCCAGCATCCTATCGCTCGGAGGTAGCTGACGAGGACTTACAGGAAGAAAAGTTGGTTTCTGATATTGAACGGTGTGATCGGATGATTGCTATCTTTCATGCAGAGATTGATGAAATTGCAGCTAGTAAGTCAACTAGTGCTGGAGATTTTCAACGGTTGCAGAGATTACAAAGGATTCAAGGATTAAATGTATTAAATGGTATTTTTCAGTCTGCTAGAAATAAACTACAAGAAAAATTAAACAAGTTAAGAGCGTTTAATGCATCATCGCCAAGTATCTTCTGGGAAATTGATGTTTTAGCCCAAGCTATTCAAATAGCTGTCAATCAAATTAACGTAGCGTGGGATCCAAATACGGGAACGTATTCTATTCCAAAGGATTTATCCTGGTCTGATCTCGTAAATGAAACGATTAAGAATAAAGAGTTTGAAAATGAATATTTGCCAAAGAAACCAAAAGATGTATCAGCGTTCGAATATAACCAATTTCTTACGGGTTTACGTGAACAATCAGTGAACCTTAAAAAAATAGATGGCTGGGATAAGGATGCCATCAAAGGTTATGTCAAAGGTGTTTCAAAAAGAACAGCTGATATCAAGACAGGCAGTGAATTAAATGCAAGGAGAGATGCTTTATATGCGGAAACCAAGGAGATTGGATCCGATATCTATACAGAGATGTATGCTAGTAGTAAACTAGATTCAAAAGCGAAAGTAGAACTGGTTCTTAAGCAATTAGGGGCAGAAACGGATGGTAATCAGTTTATGCATTTGACAAGCAAAACTCATAAGATTTCAGAGAATCTACCACCACATGGTGATTTCAACATGTATTTCAGGCGGGATGTCGTAAAAGCATTCGGTGATAAACATCTTAATTCATTGAGCGGTGAAAAACTTACTGATAAAGAACGTAAAGAAGAACTTAAGAAAATTAGTCAAAAAGAAATAGCATTGCGGCAGCAAGTTCATTTCTTCCGCTACTATTTGGATCGCCAAGCAATTTACTATATTCGCAATAATTACGAAGGAGCGAATGATTACGAAAAACTGTTAGCATATGGCAAAGAAAATAATATTGAATTTGATTACACAACCGGCTCTAACTACCATAATCGCTTTAATCCAAAAGAAGGCTTCAAACGCCCCTATAATATGAAGGTTCAAGTCCCTCAGGGCAATTCAGCTAAAGGAAAAGATTTGAACAATGCACGGATGGTGGAATTTATTGTGAATATAGACACCGGCGAGTTTGAGAGTCAATGGGATGCCTATGACAATCATAAACTAGCAGATGGTAGATATGATTCCAATCCAGGAAAATATTCTAATGAAGAATTAAGAGAAATCGCCAATACGGAGTCCTTTAATTACGGCCCTTCAACAGGTCAAAATTCAGATGTTACTAAGTTTTACGAAGGTAAACATGGAATGCTCGATGTGGATGGCACTCCTGAACCAGCTACTCGAGTTAGAGCTAAAGAGTTATTCCGTTATGAAAAAGATTTGGGCAAAAAAGATGAAAATACAGGACATGTTGGTCAATTTGCGGATATTGTAAGAGGAGGACGTGAAGATTATGAAGCATGGCAACGAAATACAAAAGGAATGTCAGAAAGAGAAAAAGTGGAAGAGTATAATAAATTTAAAGAATCTCTTAACGGCGATGCTAGTAATAACAATGGTTACAGCAAGTACATTTATGATAATAAAAAGTAGAGATGAGTATAAGGATTCAAAATCGATACTAGAAAAACAACGTTTTATTGTTGTGGATAGTGCGGAATATGAAAATTCTTATCGATTTAATTTTGAGAATGGCTATGATTTGAGGAAAAATAATTCTTATAGTATAACTCAAGTAGTAATAAAAAATGGGAAAAAATATGGCAGTTATTCGGACGAAAAACCATTCGATAGGTATCATAGAGACTTATACCGAAATATTACTTCCGCAATTCTGAATTTAAAGGTTCCAAAAGAAGAGATTGAGAAGTCGAACTTTATCATTGAACGAGATCCGAAGTCTCTAATCACTAAATCACTAGTGAAAGGAAAAATGACGCCTGAATTTGAGGCTAAAGTTTTAGATAAAGAAGACCAATTTACCAAAGTGCGGATCACCTATAATCGAGATTATTTACCGATCAAACTTGAATGGTATTTTAAAGGGAAAGATGGGTTGAAGTGGTATACCTGGAGCCGTTTTTCATATCCATATAAGACTGAATCTGAATTTAATAAAAAACTAGATGAAGAAATCCAGAGGATCAAAGATATCGAAAAGGAGCACGAAGCGGAAGGAGAGGATGGTTAAAGATCAAAAAAGGTGAAATAGTAAATGTGGAAAAAAATAAGAGTTGTAAGTACTTTATCGATTAGCATACTTTTCATGTGTATTGTAGGATTTTTTGTGATTTCAAAGGCGGATAGGGATATAAAACAAACGAGCTATGAAAGAATGCAAGCCCGTCAATTTGTTACAGTTCAGGATAGTAGATATCCCGAAGATGAGGTTAGTTTTGACTTGAAATTACATGAATTTTATAGTTATACTAATGCTATAAAAAATGGGAAGATTTATGTAAATAGCGTATACACGCCAACTGTTCTGTATAAAAGTAAACTGGAGGACATGGTAACATATGGAATTATGAATATTCCAATTACAAAAAGGGATATTTTGGATCATCAGTATACGTTGGAATTTAAAGCAAGTAAATTTATCAATCAAAATTATCTTTCTGATTTAAAGAAAGGATATATAGAAAATTATTATGTACATGATAAGATGAGTAAAGTTCGTGTCACTTATAATAAAGAATTTCTGCCAACAAAGCTTGAAGGATATTATGAAAAAAATAGCGAGATGAGTTGGAATACGATTCGCACTTACTCTTACCCATTTAAAAACAAATCTGACTTTGATAAGAAATTGGACGAGCAAATTCAGCTTATAAAAGATATTGAAAGCGAAAAAGAAGAAGATTAGTCTATAGAGTGATATGAAAGTATTAAATAATTCATTAAAGTTAAAAGATCTATCGAAGAATCATTTTCTTTTAATCGTGGTAGTCATAATAGTAGCAGCTGTTTTAAGTTTCCAAAAAGTCAATCATATTCAACAGCAACCAAAGGATGCTAATGATGTTTTGCAGAAACAGCGCTTTGTATTTGTACAAGATGCTTACGATTTAAAAGAAGGGAGTTATGCAGGAATAGGATTTGATTTAAAAGAAAAAAATTTGTTTGTAAATGCTTCAACTGTTTTGAAAGATAATAAACTATATGGTCGAAGTGGAAAATTCAATAAGAAGGAGTTTTATGAACATGCTTTGAATGGTGAGATTACGTCTATTTTAAGTAAAATAAAACTAACTCCTTCGGATATAAAAAATTCAAATTATATGGTTATTTGTTCTCCAAAATCATTTGTAAATAAAGCCTATTTTAAAGAAAAATATCCACCAGAATTAGAGAAAAAATATCTTAATAAAGAGCTTCAATTTTCAAAAATCCGAATCACGTACAACAAAGAATTCCTACCAACAAAAATCGATTGGTACTATAAGGGAACAGAGGGACTCAAATGGTACACTTGGCGTACCTACTCTTACCCATTTAAAAATAAGGCTGAGTTTGATAAGAAGTTGGACGAGCAAATCCAGCTCATCAAGGATAAAGAAAGGGAATACGAAGCGGAGGCGGAAGATGGATAAGTTGGTAAAATCTTAAATCATTCCAAAAGTCTATAACCAATTTTTTAAGGAGGCAGTATGAAAAAATGGCCTTATAAGCTGTTATTTATTGTACTTGCAGTAGGATCTGCCCTTGTATATTTTGTTTTTTCTTTCTGTCGGACTAGAATGGATGCTTATGATATCTTACAGAAACAGCGCTTTGTTTTAATTCAAAATCAAGATGATTTAGATCAAGGCAACAATGCAGGAGCAGGATTTGATTTAAAAGATCGAGAGTTATTTTTCTCAAATTCATCAGCTATAAAGAATGGTATTCTATATGGTGGAAAAGGCAACTACGAGATGAAGGAGTATTATCGTACTGCTTTGAATGAAGAGATCTCGTCTATACTAATGAATATAAAAGTTACCACCGAAGAAATCAAAAAGAACAATTACCAAATCACGCGTTCGCCAGAATCTTTAGCCAATAAAAAGTTGCTAAAGGAAAAATATCCTCCTGAATTTGAGCTTCAATACAAATATCGAAAAAAAAGGCAATTCACTAAGGTTCGCATCACCTACAACAAAGAGTTTCTGCCTAATAAAATTGAGTGGTACTATAAGGGTGAAGAAGGACTAAAATGGTACACTTGGCGCACCTATTCGTATCCGTTCAAAAATAAGTCTGATTTTGATAAGAGATTGGATGAAGAAATCGAAACTATTAAATCAATTCAAGAAGAGAACAAGGGCGATTAGACTCCATCGGTCCAAATTCTTAAAACGTGTCCCTTCTTTCACCTTATCGGGAAAGGTTTCGTGCAAAATGCTTGAAAAAGTGGTATAATACGGGAAATAGCTTTTGGGAGGAAATTATGACTGTAGCGAAGATTGTTTTTGCTAGTATGACTGGAAATACTGAAGAAATCGCTGATATCGTAGCGGACAAATTCCGTGATCTCGGTGTCGAAGTAGATGTGGATGAGTGTACAACTGTGGATGCGGAGGACTTCCTTGAAGCAGATATCGCAGTGGTAGCGACTTATACTTACGGTGATGGAGAGCTTCCAGATGAGATCCAAGATTTCTACGAAGATTTGGCTGGCCTTGATCTCAAAGGCAAACTTTACGGTGTTGTAGGATCAGGTGATACCTTCTACGATGAATTCTGTAAAGCAGTTGATGATTTCGACCGTTGCTTCGCTGCGACTGGTGCTGAAAAAGGCTCTGAGTGTGTCAAAGTTGATTTGTCTGCAGAAGACGAAGACATTGAAAAATTAGAAGCCTTTGCAGAAGAACTTGTAGCAAAAGCAAATTAATGACAAAGAGGCTGGATCGATCGATTACAGCCTAGATTTATATCTAAAATAAAGAGGAGACACATGGATTTAGATCAGATTCGTAAGGACATTGACCAGATCGATCAAGAGCTTGTAGCCTTGCTGGAAAGACGGATGGTCTGTGTCGGTCAGATTGTAGAATATAAGGAGCAGCAGGGTCTACCTGTGCACGATCAAGGAAGGGAAAGAGAGGTGCTTGAGAAAGTCGGCTCTCTTGTGACGGATGAGCAGTATCGTGCGACCATTCAAGCTCAGTTTCAAGATATGATGAAGCTCTCGAGAGATTTCCAAGAGGAGGTGAGGGCGCGTGACTAGTCTATCGATCAAGCAAAAAGCACAACAGTATGTCGTCCTAACAGGGATGGCGCTTTTCATTGGTCTCTTGGTTGGTGCCATTGACATGATTTTTGGTCAAGGTCTTCTCCTGATTGGAGATGTCCGAAGCCAGCATTGGCCCTTGATTCTTTTTCTAGCCATAGCGGGTCTTGTCATCGTTTATCTTTATAAACGTTTTGGTGGCAAGGCTTCAAAAGGGATGGGCCTCATCTTTGATGTGGGACACGCGCGTGAGGAGAGAATCCCCTTGGTCTTGGTACCCTTGATCATGCTGACGACCTGGATGAGCCATCTTTTTGGTGGTTCGGTCGGTCGGGAAGGTGTATCGGTCCAGATCGGAGCGACGCTTTCGCATCGTTTTGCCCGTCATATCAAGATTCCAGATGCTTCGCGTATTTTTCTCATGACTGGGATGGCAGCCGGTTTTGCGGGGCTCTTTCAGACGCCACTCGCAGCAACCTTCTTTGCCCTTGAAGTCTTGACAGTTGGGGAGTTGCAGTTGATAGCTCTCTATCCTGCCCTTATCGCCTCGATCGTGGCTAGCTTCACCTCTCATGCCCTTGGCTTGGAGAAATTTGCTGTGCCACTAAAAGAAACGCTGAGCTGGACGCCAGAGACCTTGATCAAAGTTGCTCTTCTTGGCTTGGCTTTTGGCCTTGCTGGGAAACTCTTTGCAGTTAGCCTCTCCTGGTTGAAGAAAACAGTCGCTCAAGTCTTGCCTAATCCTTATATCCGGATTGCGCTTATAGGGGCCGGACTCAGCTTGGTTCTCTTGACCCTCCAGCTGACCAAGGTCGGCACATACAGTGGACTTGGAACCAATCTGATTGATCTGGCATTTCATCAGGGGAGTGCGCAGAGTTATGACTGGATCTTGAAGCTCCTCTTTACCGTGGTGACCATCTCTGCTGGATACCAAGGAGGAGAAGTGACACCGCTCTTTGCGATCGGAGCTACGCTTGGCGTCTTCCTTGCTCCTATGCTGGGCTTACCAGTCTTAGTCGTGGCTGCTATCGGATATGCTAGTGTCTTTGGCAGTGCGACGACGACCTTGCTCGCACCGATCTTGATCGGAGGAGAAGTCTTTGGCTATGCCAATCTTCCTTTCTTTGTCATCGCTTGTGCCATCGCTTATTGCCTACCAAAAGAGTGGAGCATTTATTCCGGTCAAAAAGTTGCGAAAAAGTAGAGAAAAGAGCTTTACAAACCTGAAATTATCTGATATGATAGTTTCTGTGCGTAATGGAAGCACAAAAATACAGTTTATCCGCTGAGGGAGGTCCCTCAAGATTGACGAAGATAGGAGAATAAAATGAATCCATTAATCCAAAGCTTGACTGAAGGTCAACTTCGTACTGATATCCCTGCATTCCGTCCTGGTGACACTGTTCGTGTACACGCGAAAGTTGTCGAAGGATCTCGTGAACGTATCCAGATCTTTGAAGGCGTTGTTATCGCTCGTAAAGGTCAAGGACACACTGAAATGTACACTGTTCGTAAAATCTCTAACGGTGTCGGTGTTGAACGTACATTCCCAGTACACACTCCACGTGTAGAAAAGATTGAAGTAGTACGTTACGGTAAAGTACGTCGTGCGAAATTGTACTACCTTCGTGCATTGCAAGGTAAAGCAGCTCGTATTAAAGAAATCCGTCGTTAAGACGAACAAGGAGGCGGGAGTGATCTCGCTTCTTTTTTTATCGGTCCCCTTAGTTCAATGGATATAACAACTCCCTCCTAAGGAGTAGTTGCTGGTTCGATTCCGGCAGGGGACAATAATTTAATCACAAGAGGCTAGGACAAAAGTCCTAGCCTCTCAATTGTTTTTGGGTTGTAGAGAAAGACGCAGTGGTTGAGTGGGCTCTTCTACGCTGATTTCATCAGCTTTTACAGCCCTACTCAACTATGCGGAGGTGGGACGACGAAATCGAATTCTAACGAATTACCGATTTCTGTCCCACTCTCTTTTCTTTGACCAAATTTTGAACAAGTTCATAAGATATCCATGGTGTGGTATAATAGGAGAAAGTATAAGTACTAATTTGATTGGGATTTCTCTCCTGATAATGAGATCGGATTAAGGTTAGGAATTAGATTCCTGAGAAGGAATCATGATGTTTTAGTAAAGAAGGTAATAGAATGAAAATTTCTGGGACAAGCGGTAACATTACTTTCGACTATGAAAATGGCTATGTTTTAAAAGCAGAGGGAGAGTTGTTGACTGATAATAGTTTTCTTGTATATAGGTCAAGCATGCAGAATTGGGAACCACCATACAATCACATTCGTATCTCACAAAAAGAGATCGATAAACTTATTGAGGATGCGAAATCCATGACGACTGAGCAAACAATTCAAATCGAATTTATCTGAGTTAGAGTAGGAGAAGGCTATGAGATTAAGAGATAAATGGGAAGATGATTCAAATCAGTATAGAAGATATAATCTTAAACAAAAGATAAATTCGGTTATTTTTGGTCTAGCTATAGGTGATGCACTGGGAGTTCCTGTAGAGTTTAGAGATAGAGATACTTATCATATTTCAGATATGGTGGGTTATGGAACCTATAATCAACCAGCTGGTACCTGGTCAGATGATACTTCTTTATCCTTAGCACTTATTGAACACCTATGTGAAGATTCTGATTTGAATGGGTTGATGGATAAATTTGTAGCTTACCGTCAGGGCTACCTCACACCTTTTGGATATTGTTTTGATATTGGTGTTTCGACTAATCAGGCAATTGAACGGTATTTAGCGGGAGTTTCTCCAGAGAAATGTGGAGGGACTAGCGAGAGAGACAATGGCAATGGAGCTTTGATGAGGATATCTCCCTTAGCTTTGCTCTTATATGAAAATTTTGATTTCAGTTATAGATCAAAAATAATTGAGCAATATACTAAGCTGACCCATGCTCATCCAAGGTCTATCGTGGCATCTATTCTTTATGTCCAACTTTTAATCGGTTTTCTTCTTAACATTCGTTTAGAAAAATTACTTTGTCAATCAAAACCTTATTTTGAAGATTACTTCAAGAAAAAACCAGAATACTGGGAAGAGTATCAAGAACATTTTGTTGAAATATTTTATAGAGAATTTTATCAAAAATCTAGGGAAGATATTGCTTCTACAGGCTATGTTGTTGATACCTTGAAGGCTTGTCTCTGGTGTTTGGGTACAACAGAGAGTTTTGAAGAAGCTGTTCTAAAAGCTGTTAATCTTGGAGGGGATACCGATACCATCGGTGCCATTACAGGTACCTTGGCTGGAGCCCACTATCAACTGGAAGGCATCCCAGAAAAATGGATTCAACAGCTGGCTAATAGAGAATTGATTGACGAAAAATGTCGGCAATTACTGGAACACTTATATAAACAATCAAAATAGTTCTTATTATTGGACAACAATCAGAACAACTCCCCCTTTTATGATAGAATAAATGAAACAAGAGTTTACCGATAAACTATTGGTAAGCTCTTACTTTATAATGAGATTGGATTAATGGATAAAAGATGGTGTAGCCTATTGAGGAAGAGAAATAGAAACCTGATTTTTACGATATTCTGGTTGAGAGAAGAACTTGCGCTAGGAGAATACAAATGAAACCAACAAAACTAGAATGGGAAGATGTTATCCAGTTTGAAGAAGTAAAAGGTTATGGTCAGCACATTTGGAGAAATGGCAGTAATCTTTATTACGTTACAGAGGAGGGAGGAATTGCCCCTCAGCGAGTGGTTTATGAATTGCCAAATGAGTTATTTGCCTTACTGGAAAGTGGGGAGAGAACGCTACTCGAAGTATCTTGGAAGATTCGGAACGATTCTTGGCCACCAACGGAAGAAGAAAAGAAAGCTAGTGAGAAACGATTCATAGAAGAGAGTCCTACATCTTTAATTGATTTACCTGAAACTAGAGATTTATTTACTAAAGAAGAACTTGAAAAATTAATTCCGATTGCTGAGCAAATGTGGATTGAATCTGAAGGCAAACTTCCAGACGATTATGTATCGCCATTGAAATAGGCAAAAAGAAATAGTATGACAACAGAAATTCAACAATACAAAAATTGTACGGTATTAAAAAACAATAATGATTATCAGATTCTGTGGAGTAGAGGGAAAGAAGTGCTTAATTTTCCCATGAGCCAGGAATTAGCAGAACGTGTTTCAAAATCAGAAATAGATTCTTTAGAAGTAATGTTTTATTGTGAACATCATCGTTGGCCAAAGACAGATGAGTTAGATGATTATAATCATTCAGATACGATTGTACATAGAGGTAATGGATTTATTGTATATGAGACAGATGGCTATTACGAAATTAGCTTCTTTAAAGAAATTGGCGGAGCCATGGGTCCAGAAGTTTGCTATCCTATTACTAAGGAACTGATGGATAAAGCATTTGAATCTTCTAGGGGAGCATATGAAGTCATGATTTATGCTGAAACAGGGCGCTGGCCTTTATAGCAAATTGGATGACATTATAAAAACAGCCAATAGAATTTAGATGAAGTTTCAAAAGATAGTTCATTTGCAATAAGGAATAATAAATCAGTAGATATTTGGTAAATGACAGAGGAGATAGAAAATGGATATACGCGATACTTTAAATACAGAAGAGAATTATAAAGCTGGTCTAATGTCAAATAAAGAGGCATTACAGTATTTTCAAGAGAAATTAATAAAACTTCAAATTGATTTAGATAATGGAATCGAAAACTATAAGAAGCCCACAAAAGAGGTTTACAACTCAACTTTAGCGACTATATTGTCTTATCAAAAAGACATTTTATTTGCTACTTATTCTAGGGGGGATTCTTTATCAGAGTTTAAAGAGGAATACATATTATTTGTGGCTTGTTTAGTTCCGATATGGCGAAAGGAATGGGGATATGAGCAAATGATTTGGGCGCTTTCTATTGGTCTTCTGTTAGAAATTGATGAAGAAATTTTTAATCATCTAGTAGAATTGGTTAAAAAAGATGATCCAGAGGATTATTTGATTGATTACTTGATTCAATATCGTCATCCAGATTGGAAGATTCGGATAAACTATAATTTTCCAATACCTTATGGCTTTACTCGAAATATTATTGAAGAAGAAAATGCTGAACATGCTCTTAAACTGCTGAAAGAATATTTGACTAATAAATGGTATCAAGGGAGCAGAGATGTAGGCTGGTATGATTTGCATAAGCAGAATGTAAAAAACCATGTAGGTTATTGGTCTTTTGAATCGGGTGCTCTCTGCAAGCTCAAGGGTTTGGATTACAAAGAGTTGGAAGGTATTCCGTATTTCCCTTATGATTTGGTTAAAGAAGGGCCAGAAGCCTAAAGTCTACTAAGAGATAATCAAGTGATAGAATTAATGATTTACAGAAGTATTGACTATTTTGAGTCGTAGGACTTTAACGTTAAGGAGAAATTTAATGATTTTTGTAAAAAAAATAGAATGGATAGATATTGATACCAAAGAAGCGGATGTCACTCTATCGGATAATCAATATGAATTAGTTTGCTTTTCAGATGAATTTTTTGGAAAGATTGGCGGAAAGTTTGATGACATGCTATATGCTATTGTTGATGGAGACGTATATAAAAGCGAAGATAATCTATTTCTAGTAAAGCACCTGAATAATTTTGAATATTTTATAATTGCCAAAATATTTGATAAAACAAGAAATATCGCTCAGGTAGGAGAATTTTTGATTAATATAGGTGGAGGAATTCCAAATGATCTTGAGAATGGGGAATTTGTTGAATTTCGTGTTAGAAGGATTGATATTTATTAATGTTCAGTGAAAGTCATACGAAAAATTGATTAACTCTATTGGAAAAGATTTTTGAAGACTACCAAGAAACGCAGTAAACTATAAAAATTAGGTATCTGAGGTTATTTTACACTACCCTTTTCCATTGACTCTCCTTTCTTATTTTTCTAAAATAGTAGGTGTGTGAAGGGAGATTGATATGAAAAAAGGTTTGGTAATTGTGCTTTCTGCTTTGGTCTTGACTTCGTGTGGTCGTCCTCAGAGGACGGTGACGCCTAAGAGTTCGGATACCAAGCAGACCAGCACTTCGGAAAAGAAACAGTCTGGTATGGATTTGAAAGCCATTAAGGCTAAGGACTACTCGAGTATCAAGGGGACTTGGATCGATGGTCGTGGGAATGAGCTGGTCTTTGATGACAAGGGCTTGGTCAGCGAGGATGTCGAGCTTGATGCATCGAGCTTTAAGCAGAAGGACCAGATTGCTGAGATGACGGTCAGTGCCAAGTCGGGTGTTGGAGGCTACGGTCTCTTGCTCCTTCCAAAAGGTCAGAAAGCGGGCAAAGACGATGCTTCGGATAAGTCCAAGGATCGGATCTGGGCTGGTCAGTCACCGACTTATGGCGATGATGACAATTTCTACTATCGCAAGAAAGAGCAACCGAAAGATCGGGAGCAAGTAGATACAGATGATAGCAGTAGTAAGTCTAAGACGAGTAAGGCCAAGAAGTGGAATACTCGATCGGATAGCGAGGTCAAATCTTCGAAGAAGGCGGATCAGAATGATTATCCAGGCTACACCGATGCTCAGGTCGAAGCTGCGCGTGTCTGGGCTTATGTGATCAAGAACGTGCCATCAGAATTAAATATTTCAAATAGTGCAGCTGGAACAAAGATTTATGATGGTGGCTTGGGTGTCGATTATCCAAAAGATGTGCGCCATCTATTTGGTTCTTATTCAGCTGAAGGAAATATCACTTACGCATCCAACGGTGATGGGACGGTGACGATCTATCCTGTACCGAGCCACTGGCAACAGTCTGCGGATGAACTCAATAGTGAGGAGTTTATGACGCAATTTACCCAAGGGATCTTGGACCATGCTGAAACGGTGACATTGCCAGATGGGGATCCAGACATGATTCGCCAGATTCTTGCAGTACTGAAGTAAGAGAGATTATGGTAGAATAATATTAGATAATAATTATTTAAACTATTAAAGATCTAATGACCTATTAGGTTATAAGATTAAAGGTTTGGAATATCTTATACAGGAAGCTTATGCAATTTTGGTCAATTACAGGTCGTTTTCTACTTGTAAAAATAAAAGGAGAAAATCTATGAAAAAAACTATGTTTGCAACAATGACCATCCTCTCGCTATTTCTGTCATCGTGCGCGCAAAAAGAAGTGAAGAATGAAGACAAAAAAGAGCAGTCTACTGAACAGAATGTAAAAGATTCTAAAAAGGAAAGTAAAGAATCAGTGGTCAAAGGGATGAATCAAGCCCCTACCTCATTGGTTGGAAATGAAAAACCTAATGTAGTATTTGCTTATATGCTTCAAAATCAAATCAATGGCGAAATTGAGATGGCGAAAGTGTATTATAATGAAGAGTATGTGGTCCTTGTCTTCTCTGTATCAGAAAATATGCTATCTTTAGCAAATATAAATCCAAAAGATTATTGTAAGACGCTTTTTGATTTAAAAGAAGAGATAGTAAAGCAATACAATGCAACTCAAAAAACACCAAGCAGTATAAAACTTAAAATATATGATAAAGATGAGAAGCTCTTGGCAACGGAGGAAAATGGAGCGTTGGTGATTAAGTAACTAAATTTAGTTAACCATCTGTCGCCATCTACGTTTTATATTTTTCTCACGAATCCACATTTATTGTTTTTTTAAGCTGATCCTGTTACAATGATAGTACTCGGAAAAGACTGGGCTTCCAGCCTTTTTCATTTCACTTTAGAAAGGTCTTTTATGAAACGCAAATCGATTTTGTTTCTCTATTTACTCTTGCTAGCGATCGGCCTAGCCTATGAGACCCAGTCGCTGACGGAAGGTTGGATGTCTGGTAGCCAGTACGGGATTGTGGGACTTTCTACCCTGATCCTTTTGGTCTATGCACTTCCTGCTGTTTGGGCTCTCTTTCATTTTGCTAAGAAGTGGAAGTTGTCTTGGGTACCGGTTCTCTTTTCTTTATTAGGAGGGGGCTTTGTTGCCGGTTGGTTGTCTAGCTTTGCCAATACCTATTTCCATGACATGATTCAAGCGATCGCTCCTAATAGCGACTTTTGGAACCAGTACGAGAGTGCCATCGCTGCGCCACTCTTTGAGGAACCCTTTAAGTTGATTCCAATCTTCTTTGTCCTCTATTTGTTCAGCGTTCGTCGCATCAAGTCGATTTTCCTCTTGGCCATTGCCTCTGGTCTTGGTTTCCAGATCGTCGAGGACTTTGCCTATATCCGTCAGGATCTGCCGGAAGGTTTCTCTTACACAGTGTCAGGAATTCTCGGCCGTGTGGCCAATGCGCCCATGTCTCACTGGGTCTACACAGGTCTTGTTATGCTAGGGCTCTTCCTAATTGTCCAAGCAAGTAGAGGACGCAAGGATCTAGCTCTAGCAGGCTGGGGATATTTAGTAGCTGGGTTTGGACTTCATTTTGTTGGCAATTCACCTTTCTCACAAATCGTGACCGAGTTGCCGATTGCGATTCCAGTCTTGAATGCTACTGGGCTCTTCCTAATCTACCAAGCTTATCAAACCGTCGAGCGATTAGAACAAGCAAAATAAGAACAAAAAATGCGTATGTGTGCAAACATACGCATTTTTGTTATTTACCAAGACAGAACTGGCTGAAGAGTTGGGTGATGAGCTCATCTGGAGCAGCATCCCCTGTGATTTCTCCGAGGATTTCCCAGGTGCGGGTGAGGTCGACTTGAAGCAGGTCTACCGGCATACCGAGGGCCAAGCCTTCGTTGACCGCTTGCAGGCTTTCGACAGCTTTCTCGATCAGAGAGATGTGACGCGCATTAGAGAGATAAGTCGCATCTTGCTCAACCAGGCCAGCATTTTTAAAGAAGAGCGCATTGATCCTGTCTTCGATTTGATCGATATTTTGATTTTTCAGAACGGAAATCTTGATATGATCTGCCGGCAATTGGTCGATTTCGATCTTCTCTGGGAGGTCAACCTTGTTGAGGAGAATGATGCGGTTGCTATCTTGAGAGATTTCAAGTAACTGGCGATCTTGATCGGTCAAGGGCTCGCTAGCATTGAGGACGAGGAGAACTAGATCAGCTTCCTTGAGGGCTTTTTTCGACCGTTCGACACCGATTTGTTCAACGATATCTTCGGTTTCTCGGATCCCGGCCGTATCGACTAGTTTAAGGGGAACGCCGTTGATGTTGACGTATTCTTCGATGACGTCCCGAGTGGTTCCTTCGATATCGGTCACGATGGCTTTTTCTTCGCGAAGAAGATTATTGAGGAGGCTAGACTTGCCGACGTTTGGACGACCGATGATAGCAGTAGAGATCCCTTCACGCAAGATCTTGCCACGACGCGCAGTCTTGAGGAGGTTGGTCAAGAGGGCTTCAAATTCACTGGTCTTTTCACGGATGATCTCAGTAGTTGCTTCTTCGACATCATCGTACTCAGGATAGTCGATATTGACTTCAACCTGGGCCAGGGTATTGAGGATCTCTTGGCGCGTGTTGTTGATCAGATCAGACAGGGAACCATCTAGTTGCTTAACGGCGATGTTCATAGCCTTGTCGGTCTTGGCGCGGATAATGTCCATGACAGCTTCGGCTTGGGTTAAATCGACCCGACCGTTCAGAAAGGCTCGCTTGGTAAACTCACCAGGTTCAGCCAATCGAGCGCCTTCACGGATGACCAATTGCAGAATTTCATTGGTCACTGCAATCCCGCCGTGGGTATTGATCTCGATGATGTCTTCACGGGTGAAGGTCTTAGGCGAGCGCATAGCCCCCACCATAACTTCGTCGAGAATCTCGTCCTTATCTGGATCTACGATATGACCGTAGTTGAGCGTGTGACTAGCCACCTTGCATAAATCTTTTCCCTTAAAGATCTTTTGCGCAATGGCAAAGCTGTCTGTCCCGCTCAAGCGGACGATCCCGATAGCCCCCTCACCGAGAGGAGTCGAGATGGCAGCGATGGTATCAAATTCTTTAGTAATCATGTCATTTCTCTTTTCCTGTAGATTCATCTCTATTCTATCGTAAAGTCAGCGGACGGGCAAGGTTTTGCTTTTAGAACTAAAACTTGGAAAGGGTTTCAATTAATTAGTGAAATCTCTTACAGAATATGCTATACTGTAATAGAATATAAAAGGAGGTCTATGATGGTAAACCTAAAAGAACAGGTAGGAATTAAAGCGGCTGAGTTTGTCAAAGACGGCATGATTGTCGGTCTCGGTACAGGGTCAACTGCTTATTATTTTGTGGCTGAATTGGGTCGTCGCATCAAAGAAGAAGGCTTGCAGATCACAGCTGTCACAACGTCGAGTGTGACCTATGATCAGGCTGAAAGTTTAGGCATCCCGCTCAAGGCCATCGACGATGTCGAAGTGGTCGATGTGACTGTGGATGGCGCAGATGAAGTGGATCCTCAATTGAACGGGATCAAAGGTGGCGGTGGGGCTCTCCTCATGGAAAAAATCGTCGCAACCAATTCTAAAGACTGCATTTGGATCGTGGATGAATCCAAACAAGTCGCAACTCTTGGGGCTTTCAAACTTCCAGTGGAAGTAGTGCAATACGGAGCTGAAAATCTCTTCCGTCACTTTGAGCAAAAAGGTTACCATCCTGCTTTCCGTATCGCGGATGACCAACGTTTTGTCACCGACCAAGGCAACTTCATCATTGACTTGGATCTTAAGGTGATCGAGGATACAGAAGCTCTGGCAAATGAACTGGATCACACCGTAGGCGTCGTAGAGCACGGTTTGTTCTTGAATATGATTTCAAAAGTGATTGTAGGGACACCAGATGGTCCTGTCATCATCGAAAAATAGAGAGTGGGACAGAAATCGGTAATTCGTTAGAATTCGATTTCGTCGTCCCACCTCCGCACAGTTGAGTAGGGCTGTAAAAGCTGATGAAATCAGCGTAGTAGAGCCCACTCAACCACTGCGTCTTGCTCGACAATCCAAAAATAATTGAGAGGCTAGGACTTTTTCCCAGCCTCGGATCAAATAACGGCTCTCTTCTTACAGGGATATGGTATAATATAGCTAGTTTAATAAAGGAAAGAGGCAGTATATGTCAAAATTTAAACGCATGCACTTGGTCGTACTGGATTCAGTAGGGATCGGTGCTGCACCAGATGCTAATAACTTTGTCAATGCTGGTGTACCTGATGGCGCATCAGATACCCTTGGGCACATTTCAAAAGCTGTTGGTTTGAATGTACCAAACATGGCAAAACTTGGTCTTGGAAATATTCCGCGTGAACAACCCTTGAAGACTGTGCCAGCTGAAAGCAATCCAACTGGCTATGCGACAAAATTGCAAGAAGTCTCTCTTGGGAAAGACACCATGACTGGTCACTGGGAAATCATGGGGCTCAACATTACAGAACCCTTTGATACTTTCTGGAATGGTTTCCCTGAAGAAATTTTGACTAAAATTGAAGAATTCTCAGGACGTAAGGTCATCCGTGAAGCCAACAAACCTTATTCTGGTACAGCGGTCATCGATGACTTTGGACCACGTCAAATGGAAACTGGAGAGTTGATCATTTATACGTCAGCAGACCCTGTCCTTCAAATCGCAGCTCACGAAGACATCATTCCTTTGGATGAACTCTACCGTATCTGTGAATACGCTCGTTCCATCACTTTGGAACGTCCAGCTCTTCTTGGTCGGATCATTGCGCGTCCTTATGTTGGGGAACCAGGCAACTTCACACGTACAGCAAACCGTCGTGACTTGGCTGTATCACCATTTGCGCCAACTGTTTTGGACAAGTTGAACGAAGCTGGTATCGATACCTATGCAGTTGGTAAGATCAACGATATCTTCAACGGTGCTGGTATTAACCACGATATGGGCCACAACAAATCAAATAGCCACGGTATGGATACCTTGATTAAGACCATGGGACTTCCTGAGTTCCAAGAAGGGTTCTCATTTACCAACTTGGTAGACTTTGATGCTCTTTATGGTCACCGTCGCAATGCTCACGGCTACCGCGATTGCTTGCATGAGTTTGACGAACGCTTGCCAGAAATCATTGCAGCTATGCGTGAAGATGACCTCTTGATGATCACTGCAGACCACGGAAATGACCCAACCTATGCTGGTACAGACCATACACGTGAATACATCCCATTCTTGGCTTATAGCCCATCCTTTAAGGGCAATGGCGTGATTCCAGTTGGCCATTTCTCTGATATTTCTGCAACGATTGCAGAGAACTTTGGTGTTGAAAAAGCCATGATCGGTGAAAGCTTCTTAGATAAATTGGTCTAAGATGACGCGATTTGCCTTACTCGTAAGAGGAATCAATGTTGGCGGGAAAAACAAGGTCGTGATGGCAGAGCTTCGAGAGGAGCTTCATACGATCGGGCTTGATGGGGTAGAGACCTACATCAATAGTGGCAATATCTTCTTTGAATCTGCTAGTTCTAAAGCAGAATTGGTAGATTTGCTGGGACATTTCTTTCGTGATCGCTATCCCTTTATCCAGTCTTTTTCTCTCTTTTCAGCTGAGGACTATGCGCAAGACCTCGCTACTCTACCAGCCTGGTGGCAGGAGGATCTGGCACGCAAGGATGTTCTCTTTTACACAGAAGGCCTCAATCAGGATGCTGTCTGGGAGCTGGTCTCCTCTTTTTCACTCAGTGATGAAATCATCCATCGTGGAATACTCGGGATCTACTGGGGCAAATACTCAGAAGAGACCTATACAAAGACCGCTTACCACAGGCAAGTCCTCAAGATGCCAGATTACCGTCTGTTGACCATTCGCAATGCCAATACATTTGACAAAATTGGCCAATTTTTAAGGAAATCATAAAGGAGATATGCAATGACATTATTAGCAAAAATCAATGAAACAGCTGCTTTTTTGAAAGGCAAAGGAGTGGAGGCACCTGAGTTTGGTTTGATCCTTGGATCAGGTCTTGGAGAACTGGCTGAAGAAATCGAAAATCCAGTCGTAGTAGACTACTCTGAAATTCCAAACTGGGGTCGTTCAACGGTTGTCGGCCATGCTGGTAAATTGGTTTATGGTGATCTTGCTGGACGCAAGGTTTTGGCCCTTCAAGGCCGTTTCCACTTCTACGAAGGAAACCCACTAGAAGTGGTGACTTTCCCAGTTCGTGTCATGAAAGTGTTGGGCTGTGAAGGGGTTCTTGTTACCAACGCTGCTGGTGGTATTGGCTTTGGTCCTGGTACTTTGATGGCTATCACAGACCACATCAATATGACTGGTCAAAACCCATTGATCGGTGAAAACTTGGATGACTTTGGTCCACGTTTCCCTGATATGTCCAAAGCTTATACACCTGAATACCGTGAGACCGCTCATAAAGTAGCTGATAAATTGGGCATCAAATTGGATGATGGAGTTTACATCGGTGTGACCGGTCCAACTTATGAAACACCAGCTGAAATCCGTGCGTTTAAGACTCTTGGTGCAGATGCTGTCGGAATGTCAACTGTTCCTGAAGTCATCATTGCGGCTCACTCTGGTTTGAAAGTTCTTGGTATTTCATGTATTACCAACTTTGCGGCTGGTTTCCAAGAAGAACTTAACCATGAAGAGGTAGTAGAAGTGACAGAACGTGTCAAAGGCGACTTCAAAGGATTGCTAAAAGCGATTCTTGCTGAATTGTAAGACCATGAAAGCACGACTCCAAAGCCTGCCCTATGGACTGAGGTTGCTTCTAACCACCTTTTCATTAGGGATTGGGACGGGTCTGGTCGGCATTGCCTGTCATTATCTACTGGAAGGGGTGCAAGTGTTGGCCTTTGGTCAAGATAGTTCCGATTTGCTCCAGCAATTTCAAGAAGCTGGAGGTCTCCGTAGGTTCCTCGTCCTGTGTGTGACAGGGGTCTTGGCAGCTGGTTTCTGGTATGTCCTGCAAAAGCGCTATCAGATCCTGTCTATTCGCAAGCAAATTGACTTGGCTGGAGACAGGGAGCCAGCACCCTTAGCCCACCTCCTTCATGCAGGTATGCAGGTGGCGATTGTCGGAGCGGGTGCATCAGTCGGAAAAGAAGGAGCCCCACGTGAGGTCGGGGCTCTTCTAGCTGGTCGGTTGTCGAAGGGATTCTCTCTAGCTCTCAAAGAGCGGAAAGTCTTGATCGCCTGTGGGGCAGGAGCTGGTTTGGCTGCGGTCTATCAGGTCCCCTTTGCTAGTAGCTTGTTTGTCTTTGAGACCTTAGGACTCGCCTACAGTTGGCAGAACCTTCTACTGGTTTTGACCAGTACTTATCTGGCAACCTGGGTCGCTCAGCCCATCGTTGGTCACGAGGCCGTTTATCACCTGTCCGCAGTCTCATGGTCGGCTAGTAGCTTCTTACAGGCGATTCTGATTGCTTTATTGGTTACTCCATTTGCGCTAGTCTTTCGATCTTTAGCTAAACGCGCGGGTCACAAACAGCGGAAGGATGGAACAATTCTTTGGGCTCTTCCTCTAGCCTTTCTGGTGCTGGGGAGCTTGGCAGTCTTTTTCCCAATCTTTATGGGAAACGGCCAGGTACTAGCCCAAGCCCTCTTGTCTAGTCAGCCGATTCCCTATCTTCCATTGACTCTTGTAGTGAAAGGACTTATAGTTTATCTCCTCTTGCGTAATGGTGCATATGGGGGAACCTTGACGCCATCATTTGCCCTTGGGATTGGATCTGGCTACCTAGTGACCTTGCTTTTGACAGTCCTTGGCATTCATCTGGATCCTGCTCTAGGGATGCTACTTGGAGCGACAGTCTTTTTAGGGATGACCCTAGAAGCTCCTCTGACAGCCATTGCCCTGAGCCTTGGATTTACAGGGCAGCCTATGAGTTTGACAATCCCGCTTGTACTTGCGGCAGGAGTGTCTTACGTGATTCGAAAGAGATGGGAGAAGAGATGATGAAGGTACATTTTGTACTGCATGAAACATTTGAAGTGCCGGGCGCTTATCTAAAATGGGCGCAGGAGAGTGGCCATCAGGTTACCACGACCAAAGTCTATGAGAATGAAGCCCTACCTGAGTCAGTGGATGAGATTGACTTTTTGATCGTCATGGGAGGACCTCAATCACCGGATGAAGATCGGGAAGCTTTTCCGTACTACGATCCTCAGTCAGAGATCGACTTGATTCAAAAAGCCATCAAGACAGATCGTTACATTGTTGGGGTCTGTCTGGGGGCGCAGCTCCTGTCAGTTGCTTATGGCGCAGAGTATGAACACAGTCCTGAGCGTGAAATCGGTGTGTTTCCTGTGACCTTAACACCGGATGGTCTAACAGATCCGCATGTCGGTGAGTTTGGAGCAACTCTTGAAACTGGTCACTGGCATGGTGATATGCCAGGATTGACAGAAGATGCTGTCGTTCTTGCAACTAGTCAAGGGTGTCCACGTCAGATTATTCGCTTCAGTCCAAAACACTATGCATTCCAAGCCCATTTGGAATTTGATCCAGAAGCAGTTGATCTCTTGATTGCTGCAGACGGTGAAGCTGTTTTAGAAGAACAAAGTCAAAATCTGGCCTTTGTTCAAAAACCTGAAGCCATTCGTGATTACGATTATCGAGAAATGAATGCCAAACTCTACGCATTTTTGGATTCATTAACAAAATAAATATAAAAGAAAGGTAGAGCATGTGTTCTAATTTGAACACGAGCGGAAAGCTCTCCTAATTACTCAATAAAAAAAGAAAGGATGGGTTTACCGTATTCGCTGAACTGAATACGGGCGGAGAACTGTGTAAAAAAGATAAACTGTCTAGCATCTGCGATGCGTCGTCAGTTTCCTATTTTTACTTTGTTCTCTGTCGCCCTTTATATCTTAACTATGTCTATCCATATTGCTGCTCAGCAGGGTGAAATTGCTGATAAAATTCTTCTTCCTGGGGATCCTCTTCGTGCGAAATTTATTGCTCAGAATTTCCTTGAAGACGCTGTTTGCTTCAACGAAGTCCGTAACATGTTTGGTTACACAGGGACTTACAAGGGTCACCGTGTTTCTGTCATGGGAACTGGGATGGGGATGCCATCGATCTCTATCTATGCGCGTGAGTTGATTGTTGACTACGGCGTGAAGAAATTGATCCGTGTCGGAACGGCTGGTTCTTTGAATGAGGATGTTCACGTCCGTGAATTGGTCTTGGCACAAGCAGCTGCAACCAACTCAAACATCATCCGCAACGACTGGCCTCAATATGATTTCCCACAAATCGCTAGCTTTGATCTTTTAGACAAGGCTTACCACATTGCCAAAGATCTTGGTATGACGACTCACGTCGGCAATGTCTTGTCATCAGACGTTTTCTATTCAAACTATGGTGAAAAGAATATCGAGCTTGGTAAATGGGGTGTGAAAGCTGTAGAAATGGAAGCAGCAGCTCTTTACTATCTTGCTGCCCAACACCATGTCGATGCACTTGCTATCATGACGATTTCAGACAGTTTGGTTAATCCAGATGAGGATACAACCGCTGAAGAACGCCAAAATACTTTCACAGACATGATGAAAGTCGGTCTTGAGACCTTGATTGCAGACTAATGGTAACATTCTTTCATGATGAATGGCTCTACGATCTCCAAAATTATCACTACAGCCGGGCTCTGCGCTCTATCAAACAGCAGGAAGAAGTACCGGATTTGCTTGTGAGTTTACTGCAGTTAATGGCGGAACGTCGAGAGCTCAATATCCAACCCGTCATGAATCAAAAGTTGAGAACCGAGTTGCTAGAAGCGACTGGTTTTCAGCTTTTTTGGCATGAAGATCCAGAAGATGAGCAGTTGGCCAACTATCTCTATGATTTAGAGGCGAAGTTGCGAAATGAGCAAATTATTGACTTTGTTCGTGCTGTCAGCCCAGCTATCTATCGGATCTTTATGCGATTGATTCAGTTGAAAATTCCTGATATTACCAACTATATTCATAACTCCAAAGAATCCAGTTATGACCGTTGGAAGTTTGAGAGCCTGCATGCGTCCGCCGACCCTATCCTGCAGCAATTCCACAGCGAAAGTGTGGTCAATTCATCCAGTTTGACGGAGTTGATTGTGCAGTTGGACTTACCAGATAGCGTCAAAGTTGCGGCCCAACAATTGCGGGAGTTAGAAAAATCAGTTCGCAATCCCTTAGCTCACTTGATCAAGCCCTTTGATGAGGAAGAGCTCCACCGGACGACGGGTTTCTCTTCTCAGGATTTTATGAAGAATTTGATTGACCTTGCAAGCTATACAGGCATTCATTATGATCAAGCTAACTTTTATTTTGATCAGGCCAATGCTGTCATGAAAGAGCTACTAAAGGAGAAGTAGATGGATAAGATTGCTCAACTACAGGAGATGATTGATCAGAGTCAACGGATCGTGTTTTTCGGAGGGGCAGGAGTTTCTACGGAGTCAAATATTCCAGATTTTCGAAGTTCAGACGGTGTCTATAGCGTTCAGGTGGGGCGGCATTTGACAGCTGAGCAACTGGTCTCACACACCATGTTTGAGCGCTATCCTGAGGACTTTTTCGACTTTTATAAGAAGTACTTGCTCTACCCAGATGCCAAGCCCAATGCAGCCCATCGCTATCTGGCTCGGCTTGAAGAGACTGGTAAGCTCAAGGCAGTGGTGACACAAAATATTGATAGTCTCCATGAAATGGCTGGTTCTAAAAAGGTCCTTAAGCTCCACGGTAGTGCCGACCGCAATTACTGTACGGGTTGCCAGCGATTTTATGATTTGGAGGCCTTTCTAGCTTTGGAAGGCCCGGTTCCACACTGTCTGGACTGTGGCAAGGTGGTCAAGCCTGATGTAACTCTTTATGAGGAACCTCTCGATATGGACGTCTTTAGACAAGCTGCTCAAGCTATCCAAGAGGCTGATTTCCTGATTATCGGCGGTACCTCTCTTGTGGTCTACCCAGCAGCTAGCTTGATCCAGTATTTTCAAGGGGAGAAGCTGGTTGTCATCAATAAAACCAGTATCCCTCAGGACAAACAGGCAGACCTGGTTATTGAAGGGAAAATTGGCCAAGTATTTTCACAATTAAGACAATAAAAAATATCTGAGTGAACACGGATCACTCAGATATTTTTTTACTTATCAAACTTCACTTCCTCAAGCAAATACTCGATGAATTTTTCTCCCATTTTTGAGAGTGCTGTTTTTTCATGTTTGATGTAGACCAGCTCGATCGGGTCTTCTATATCAAGGGGAATGGAGACGATGTTATTTCCGTTGAGGTTGCTGTTGAGGATCCCGGTCGCAATGGTGTAGCCATCCAGACCAATCAAGAGATTAAAGAGAGTCGCCCGGTCACTGACGACGATGGATTTCTTATGATGCTCTTGAGAGAGGATCTCTTCTGAGAAGTAGAAGGAGTTGTGGGTTCCTTGGTCATAGCTAAGGTATGGGAAATCTTCCAGATCTGACAAGTGAACGATCTCCTTCTTGGCAAGAGGATTGGTCTTGCTGACAAAGATATGAGGTTGCGCTGTAAAGAGGTGGGTGGCAATCAGGTGATTATCATCTAGCATCTTAGAGAGCACATCCCGGTTGTAGCTATTCAAAAAGAGTACGCCAACTTCGCTTCGGAAGTTCTTGACGTCATCGATGATCTCCCAAGTCCGCGTCTCCCGTAGGAAGAGCTCGTATTTTTCCATGTCGCTTTTCTTAAGGAGAGAAACGAAGGCCTCAACCACGAAGGCGTAGTGCTGTGAAGAGACGCTGAAAAGCTCACGAGAGCCCACAGGATTTTTATATCGCTCGGACAAGAGGTCGATCTGCTCCACCACCTGGCGGGCATAAGAGAGGAACTCCATCCCATCGCGGGTCAAAGTGATCCCTTTAGGATTCCGGATAAAGATTTCAATCCCCATCTCATGTTCCAAGTCCTTGACGGCATTGGAAAGGCTAGGTTGCGTGATGAAGAGTTGTTTAGCGGCCTCATTCATAGAGCCGGTTTCGACGATTTTGATAATGTATTGTAATTGTTGTATTCTCATGCTTTTATTTTAACATAAAAGAGCGCGTTTTTCCCGTAAAATGTGGTCTTTCAAGGACTGTATCAGAGTATAATGCAGGCTGAGGGAGGTAATAGGAAGTAGGCTAGATCAAATATTTAAAAATAGAAAATTGGTAACAAAATCTCCATCTGGGGACTGATTTTGATGGAAAATACAGTTTTGCCTTGCTTAAGGGGGGAACTGATTGATAGAATGGTAAAAAATTGATTGAGGAGATCTTATGAAAAAACTCGTTTCCTGGTATAAGAAAAAGGATAAGGAATTGGAAACCCATTTCACAGCCGGTCTGTTGCAGATCAATTTTGTGACCAATGCTCTGATTCTATTGGCCTTTTACATTTATTTTGTTGTTAGTGAGTCGCTCTATGCAATAAAGGATCCATTCATCCAATTTAGTGTTTGGGAGATCATTTCATTTACGATGAAGCTCTTGCCCTACGGTCTAACCGTAGCCCTCTTTGTTCCCAATATTTTTGTCATTATCTATGGGATCGGTCGGTGGTCTAGCCTCCAGTTCAAAGAAGCAGAGGAAGAAGCTCTCAAAGATCCGAATCTGTTTGAAGAGAGAGGGCCAAAGGAAGGAGAAGGGACAAGAGAAGATGACGCATTCCTTATGAAAGAAAGGCAGGAATCACCTAGTCCTAAGCCTATCCAAAAGAAAAAACAACAGCCTACAATTGTTCTTTGGTTTGGACTCTTTGGTTGCTTTCTCGAAGCGATTTTTATTTTTATTGTCAAGGATATGACCTTTTACGAATGGAATGAGCCCTTGATCAATTCTCAGAAGCATGCTTTGATCTGGTCTGGCGCCTATCCGACCTTCTTCACACTGGTAGCTCTTACTTTACTAGCCTTGATTATCTATTCCTACCGGGATGCGAATTCACTCTCGCCGTTAGCAAATGTCTTCTGCATCAGTGGCATTCTAGGAGGAGTGGTTCTCCTCTTAGTTTTTGATAATCAACTGCAGGTAGCAAGTTTTCACACCTTTTTCTTATTGATCTATTCCATTTATCTCTTGTGGGTTCGTATTAAGGAGTGGCAAGAAGATCGAATAGAAGTCACCTATGAGAATCGTCTGCTTCAATGGCTTCATCAGCTCTTAAACAAGTCGCGCAACTGGCCATGGCTAGCAGTTCTTGTTGCTCTTCCAACTCTTGCCCTTGTTGTCCTTGTTCTCATGCTCTTTGGGCAGCAACCGGATTCCATGATCAAGGCCTGGACCAATACAGCTGACTGGGCCTTCTCACAGAAGATCCCTCCTCAAAATCTCATCATTGATGAGCATTATCTCTGTACGGTTGCGGCTGGTGGGCATGAAAAAGTTGTTAAACCCCAGCGGATGGGCATCCGCCACGGTCATCCAGTCGTAGTCAATCGCCAGCTCTGTATTGCCAATGCCTTTGAACAGGTACTAGAAGAAAAGACGCCACGATTCCATCGTTTCTTGCGTCGCAATTATGACCGATATGGTTATCCCTTTGCCAAACATATCAAGAAGAAATGGGCTATGGACCTGATCTATTACCTGATGAAACCCTTGGAATGGCTCTTTTTACTGGTTCTTTATCTAGTCGATCGTAAGCCCGAGAACAGAATCGCTATGCAATACATCAAACCGATCCCAGAAGATTTTGATCCCAAGAAAGCTTCGTAAGCTAGCGATTTCTACTTGACAAGCGAGAAGGAGCGCGATATAATGAGACAAATTTAACCTTTAAGAGGTCCAGAGAGGCCTGCAAGGAAAGACAGAAAAAAGATCAGCAGACTGTGTCTAGCTGATCATTTGTGGGACCTTGCTTTTGCGAGGTCTTTTTTGCTGGAAGAAAGAAGAGGAAACCAATGGTCAGTGACAGTTGTAAAAAACGCTTTGGCAAAATCATGATGGAGGAGATGGAGCTAGTCGCTCAAGAAGAAATCGCTCCCCGCATCTATTCAATGATCTTGAAGGGGGAAATGGTGGCGCAGATGCTACCAGGACAATTCCTTCATATCCGCGTCCCTGATGGGTCTAAGCTCCTTCGCCGTCCGATTTCAATTTCTGAGATTGATCCTGAGACACAGACTTGTCGCTTGATCTACCGCATCGAAGGTGGGGGGACAGCTATCTTTTCCCAATTGCCAATCGGTAGCAAACTCAGTGTCATGGGGCCGCAGGGAAATGGATTTGATCTCACCAATCTCGGCCAAGGTCAGAAAGCCTTGATTATTGGAGGTGGGATCGGTGTTCCTCCTTTGGTCCAAGTAGCCAAACAACTCCATGAGCAAGGGGTGGAAGTTGAAGTGGTTGTCGGCTTTGCGACCAAAGAAGCCGTCATTTTGGAAGAAGAGCTTTCTCAGGTGGCTCATGTCACTGTAACGACAGACGATGGGACTTATGGCACTAAGGGCTATGTCTCTACGGTCATTGATCAGATGGACCAGGAATTTGACGCTATCTATTCTTGTGGAGCACCTGGCATGCTTAAATATGTCAATACCAAATTCCATGATCATCCCCGCGCCTATATTTCTATGGAATCGCGTATGGCTTGTGGGATGGGTGCTTGCTATGCCTGTGTAGTGCATCTGGAAAATGAAAGCCAAGCAGCCAATAAGCGCGTGTGTGAAGATGGACCGGTATTTGAAACCGGTACGATTGTGATGTAGGAGGACCTTATGACAGCAAATCGACTAGCCGTATCCTTACCTGGCTTAGACTTGAAAAACCCCATCATTCCGGCATCTGGCTGTTTTGGCTTCGGTCAAGAATATGCCAAATACTATGACTTAGACTTATTAGGATCAATTATGATCAAGGCGACAACCTCTGAGGCTCGCTTTGGAAATCCGACACCACGTGTCGCTGAGACGCCTGCAGGCATGCTCAATGCCATTGGACTCCAAAATCCAGGCGTAGACGTGGTCCTAGCGGAAAAACTCCCTTGGTTGGCCCAACATTATCCAGATCTACCGATTATCGCCAATGTAGCTGGCTTCTCCAATGAAGAGTATGCAACGGTATCTGGCAAGATCTCGCAAGCGCCAAATGTCAAGGCCATCGAGCTCAATATCTCTTGTCCAAACGTAGACCATGGGAATAATGGTCTCTTAATCGGGCAGGTTCCTGAGTTGGCCTATGCGGCTGTGAAAGCAGCGGTAGAAGCATCCTCAGTCCCTGTCTATGTCAAGTTAACGCCTAGTGTGGCAGACATCACGCAGGTCGCAAAAGCAGCAGAGGATGCAGGTGCGACCGGCTTAACCATGATCAATACCTTGGTCGGCATGCGCTTTGACCTCAAGACTGGTAAGCCCATCATTGCTAATGGAACCGGAGGCATGTCGGGTCCAGCTGTTTTCCCAGTTGCTTTAAAACTTATCCGCCAGGTTGCCCAATCCACTAAACTTCCGATTATCGGAATGGGAGGTGTCGATTCAGCAGAAGCAGCCATTGAAATGATGATTGCAGGGGCTTCTGCGATTGGAGTTGGAACCGCTAATTTTACCGATCCTTATGCATGTCCAACCATCATCGAAGATTTGACACAGGTCATGGATCGCTATGGTATTGACACCCTTGAGAACTTCCGAAAACATGTACGGGAAAATCTACTGTAAATCCTTGACTTTTCCCAAATATCGTACTACAATAAATAAAAACCTTTAAAGCAGTCCAGAGAGGCTCCTAAGGTCTAGACGGTGAATCATGGTAGTTGTTCCTACCTAATTTTCGTGTAACCTTGCCTCGGGCAAGGTTTTTTTGTAGATAAAATGATCAATCAAAAAAGGAGTAATCCATGCGTGAAGAACGTCCTATTATCGCCCTTGACTTCCCAGCTTTCGAGGATGTCAAACACTTTTTAGAGCATTTTCCAGAAGACGAAAAATTATTTGTAAAAATCGGAATGGAATTTTTCTATGCAGTTGGTCCTGAAATTGTACATTACCTCAAAGGGCTTGGACACAGTATTTTCCTTGATTTAAAATTGCATGATATCCCAAATACAGTCAAATCAGCCATGTCCGTACTGGGGACCTTCGGAGTAGATATGGTGACGGTCCACGCAGCCGGTGGTGTAGAGATGATGCGCGAAGCCAAGGCAGCTCTTGGTGAAGGGGCTAAGTTGGTAGCCGTGACCCAGTTGACTTCTACCAGTGAAGAAGACATGCGTGATTGCCAAAACATCCAAACAACAGTCCAAGAATCTGTAGTTAATTATGCTCGCAAGGCGCAAGAAGCAGGCTTGGACGGCGTTGTCTGTTCAGCCCATGAAGTAGCCTTGATCAAGGATGCCACTTCATCAGACTTTGTTTGTGTCACACCAGGGATTCGTCCTGCTGGAGCTGAAATCGGCGACCAAAAACGGGTCATGACGCCACAAGAAGCCCATAAAATCGGCTCTGACTATATTGTCGTTGGACGTCCAATCATCCAAGCAGAAAACCCATGGGACGCTTACCATGAAATTAAGAGACAGTGGAATGCGTAAGAGCTACTAAAAGTGAAATTTTTGTAGCTCTACGGGACCTTCCCTAACGCATTCACTAACCTTTAATGTTGTTGTTTAAATCAATAATTGATTTAACTCGTATATGATTAAAATCGTAAAAAGGAGTCGTCATGTCATTAGCTAAAGATATTGCTAGCCATCTTTTGAAAATCGAAGCCGTTTATTTGAAACCAGAAGAACCTTTTACTTGGGCATCTGGGATCAAGTCCCCAATTTATACAGATAACCGTGTAACCCTCGCTTATCCTGAAACTCGTACCTTGATCGAAAATGGATTTGTAGATAAAATCAAGGAAGCTTTCCCTGAAGTAGAAGTGATTGCAGGTACAGCAACTGCAGGAATTCCTCACGGAGCCATTATTGCGGACAAGATGAATTTGCCATTTGCCTACATCCGTAGCAAACCAAAAGACCACGGTGCTGGAAACCAAATCGAAGGACGTGTACCAAAAGGTCAAAAGATGGTTGTAGTGGAAGATTTGATTTCTACTGGTGGGTCTGTCTTGGATGCTGTCGCAGCTGCCAAGCGTGAAGGGGCAGATGTCCTTGGTGTGGTAGCTATTTTCACTTACCAATTGGAGAAAGCTGATAAGAAATTTGCGGAAGCTGGCGTTCAACTTGAAACCTTGTCTAACTATACAGAATTGATCCATTTGGCAGAAGAACAAGGTTACATCACCTCTGAAGGATTAGAGCTGTTACACCGTTTCAAAGAAAACCAAGAAACTTGGCAAAATAAATAATAGGACGGAAGCGTTTTTAACGCTTCTTTTTTATACTCTTTTCACTAGTTGGTGGTTAACTTGATTCTCAAAGTAAAATCCGGTATGATAGTAGTAATTGTTTTTATGGATGAAGGAAAAACTATTTTTAAGGGAGAATAAGATGTCAAAAGAAGATTATTTGCAAATGAAGAAGCAGGCTCGGGTCTGGTTTACCGTCAATATCATCATCAGTTTGATTGCTATTGCAGGAGGAATTTTAGTGGTCATTAGTAAATCACGTCATATCCCATTTTTACTGATGGCCTTGGGGGCACTGACTTTGATGAACCAAGTCTTGGTTACCCCTGCTTTCAACGCCAAAAAAGAAGCTGAGGAAGAACATCCAGAATGGAAGAGTTTGTCTACTAAAGATACTAAAATAACTGAAGAGAATCTGCAAAAAGGGTTTCTTGTATCCATTACCGCTCTTCTGATTGTCATTATTGGTTTCTTTATGTTTTATCGTCCTCTTCCGACAACAGACGCAGAAACTGAAGTGATTAAGACCTATCGCGAGATCCAGTCTGTGCCAGAAAATTCGATAGAAAAAGGATCTAGCACGGTCTCCAATTTAACCCCGAAAGACGTTCAAACCTTACAAGAATTGAAGGAAGAGATCGAATCTAACGCCCCTTCGGATTCAACATCACTGGATATCAATAAAGCAAAAGGTCTTGCAGAAAAGGCGCAACAACAGAATTGGTTGAAAAGGGGAGAATAGCTAGTCAAGTTGTCTAATTTTTGAGATTAGAAAAGAAAGAGGGGAATAGTGAAAATAAGTAAAAAAATAGGCTGGCGTATTATAGGGGGACTTATAGGGATTGGACTATTGGTAACTATAAGTTTTTATACCTATCAAGGATATTTAACTAAGAAATATTCAGGTTTCCTATATTACACTGGAAAAGCGAAAATTGACTCTTACGAGTTTATTGCAGATGGTCAAGGTGTTATTGTTCATTGGGAACCTGTTGAGTCTGAGAAAAAGGAGTTGCATAAGTATAATGAGTACTTGATCACGGAGTGGCGTAATCCAACATCTCAACACTATGTTCTCAGAGATAATATGAAATTGCCAAAACATCCTTCCGACATCCATGAAACGGTCAGAAAGGATGCTTATTGGACTCTGTCCATGTATAAAGTGGAGGGAAATCGTTTGAAAGAAGAGCCTGAGATTGATTTGCTTTCAACAATTGATCAGTATAAAGAAGGCTATATTTCAAATGATCTTGGTCCTGTCTTTTCGTATAAAGGGAAAGATTATTTAACGCTTTATGTGAGACCATTAAAAGAATGGAAAAATGAAAAGAAAGTATTTTTAAACCTTCAAACCAGAAAAGTTGAAGAAGTCGCAGCGCTTGAATCGATGGAAGATCCATTGCCACAAACTGGAATCAATGTACAAGATTTTAAAAAACTTGGCATTAAAAAAGAAATCATAGATATCAACCAATTTGTGGTTGAGAAAAAGACTTTAAAAACTTCCCCTATCAGCAAAGATAGAAAAGCAATGTCAATTCTAGAAAAAGAAAACTCAAAAATTATTGTGTTAAACAATAAGAATATGATTGATTTTGGTCCGCGACTTGTTTCGGTGTATCCATTATTTTATCCTAAAGGATATAGCCCAAGCGAGTATCTGTATATTCCAAAAGAACTTTCAGTAGATGGTCAGGACCATGATACTAAAAATAAACAAGAGTTTGATCAGTACTATGATGTTGATAAAGCTAAACAATTGTATCATTTGAATGATTAAGATATTGTATCTGACAAGTTTATGTGAAGGAGTAGAGATAAATCAATGACAGCAACATTATTTTGGCTTAGTTTGGGCATTCTGACACTTGTTTTCTTGATCATGCTGCTTATCTTTTACACCTTGTATCGTCGTGAAATAAAAGTGAAAACAGAATCAATCGCAAAAGTTATGGGAGAAGTAGTTGCTTTTGATTCCAAAAATCAACTGCTTATTTCCCTGCCTGTGGTAGAGTATCAAGTCGAGGATGAAAGATACCAAAAGACCTTTACTTACGCTTATTTCAGAGAGACTTCTTCTAAGTCAAGACAAAACAATGTTTTCGATAGAACCTATGTTCTTGGAGCAGGTAAAAATCTGGATTTGCGGATGATATTCCCAATAGGGTCTCCCATGACAGTCTTTTATAATCCAGTCGATCCACAGCTTGGTTTTGTCGAACGATATGCCGGCTTAGTCGGTTTCTATAAAATCGGAATGATTCTAACGGTTGGAATTTATCTTGGGTTAGTATGTATTCTAGCTTTGTTAGGTTGAATTGTTCCGACCTATCTGAAATAAAAAGCACATTCATATATGTTTGGTTGAATGAGAGGATTTTCAATGATCAAAAGAGGTCAATGTTTTAATATCAGTTTGAATGGGAAAAGGCCACTCAGGGGGTTCTTTTTGTTGGTGACAGATCAAGGGGAAGAATTCATCGTCAAACGCAATAGTAAAATCCCTTTCGACAGATACCGAAAAGTGTACCAGACCAACCATTCGTTTAAAGATCAAATTTTTTCAAAGAAAGCACCAGCAAATGTTTCTTCTTTGATTGGTGTTCCACTAGGTTTATTATTAGTAAGGGCATTTAGAAAAATCCTTCCCATGGATCTTTTCTTTGGGAAAGCAAATCTTGATTTGAATGTTAGCGAAGGAGTGATAAATGTCCTTTTGTTTCTCTTTGCAGTTATGATAACTTTATGGTTGGTCACTATTGCTAGATATGTGCAGTTGAAAAGATATGTTAAGAAAAATGGGGCAGAACTAGAATTAGTTGGTCAGATAAAGCCTATAGAGTATCTTCAAAAAACAGCAAATGGAACCGAGGTGTGGTGAATGCGAAAAATGAGAAAACGTCAATTGTTTGCCCTGGTTTGTTTAAGCATGATAGTCCTGTTTTTAGCATATTTTGTTCAAATGCGCTTGTTTTTGGGATTGATTTTATATTTGTTGGTCGTTCTCTTTTATAGGGGCCTTGAATTCACAGAGCCTCGGGAAATAGAGTTTGATTTTAAGGATGATCGAAAATAACAATGATATTTCCCTGAACTAAATGATTTCGTACCACCCCAAAACAGCAGAAATGCTGTTTTTTTGATATAATGGACCTATGTTATCGAAAAGTAAACGTATTCTATTTGGGACGCTTCATGTTGTCATGTTGCTAGTGATGGTCCACTGGTTCTTGATCAGTGTGATCTATCTGAGAGAGATTTCATGGCTAGCCATTTTAGGTGCTGGATTGCTATTTCTGCTAGCCTGGTTGAAACGCGATGGGGTAAAAAGAGCCTTTGCTTGGTTAACCCGGAACAAAAAAGGCTTCTTGCTTGGAGCGGTTGTCTTTCAGGTGATTGTCATGGTTTGTGCGGAGCTCTTTATCCGTCGGGATGCTGCAGTTGTTTTCAAAGGGGCTTTTGATCTTCTTAAGCAATCCTCTATCACCAACTACCTCAGTCGCAATCCCAATAACATTCCGCTCTTTCTTTACGAGAAGTTTTTCTATGTCTTATTTGGCTCTAGCAGTCTGTGGGTCATGCAGGCTCTCAATATCCTCTATGTCAATCTGGGTGCAGTCCTCTTGTACAAGCTGTCCCAGAAGCATTTCAATCAAAAAACGGCTGATCTGGTCTATCTCCTCTATGTGAGTTTGATCTGTTACTCGCCTTATTTCTATTCCATGTATACGGACATTCCGCCACTTCCTTTGATCGCTCTTCAGTTATGGTGGGCCTTGGATCTCTTAAAGGAAGATCAAGCAGTCTCCTGGAAGAAGATTGTTGGCTTGGGGATCTTATCTGGCGTGACCATGTTGATCCGTCCAACGACGATTATTGTCATGATTGCCTTTTGGGCTGTGCTCTTCTTCAGAGGAAATTGGAAGGCCTTTGGCAAGATTGCTACGGTGACCGTGATGATGACGGGCTTTGTCTTTGCAGGATTGAATACAGCGGTCAATCATCAAAGAGTTGTACCGATCTTGAAACAAGAAGGGTTGGCTAAAGGACCTCTCTTGTTTATCAATCTGGGCTTGACAGATATGGGGCATAACCAAGAAGATATGAAAGAAGGCTTGTTGGCCTATATCGATGAGAATAAGCGCTCGGATTACAACAATGGCCTCTTTAAAAAAGAAAATGTGATCAAAGAAATCAAGCGCCGTCTTAAGGAGTACGGACCGTTCGGTTTGATCGGGCATATCTACTACAAGCAATCGTTGACGGTAGCAGAAGGAACCTTGGGCTGGCTGTACCGAGATGTAGAGTATGAGAAGACGCCTTTTATCAATCCTCTCTACGCTCCCCTGACTAAAAATAATGGTCTGGCAAAATGGGTGCGGACCTATTTCCTTAGCATTGATCGCCCGCAGTACAGGTATTATGAATTTGTCAAGCAGGTGATCTGGATCGTCCTATCGGCTGGTTTGGTTAGGGCTTATCTCAAACGTCGAGATACAGATGACTTTAACTTCCTTTCCTTAGCGGTCTTTGGTGGTTTGCTCTTCTTGACCATCTTTGAAGGTGGGAAGACCCGCTACCTCATCCAATTCTTACCGCAAATTTTACTAGTCGCTTCGATCGGTCTAGCAGGATTTACCAAGAAAGAAAATACCTAAAAGCTCTGGCTTGTTTGACAGGCAGAAATAGAGGTTGGACAAAAATGTCCAGCCTCTTTTTTATCCAGTGGATCTGCGCCAAATGTGGTATAATGGAAGGTAAGAATTTATTGGATAGCGGAGAGTTTCCATGCAGCATTCACCCTGGCATGAAGCCATCAAATCCCATCTTCCAGAAGGGTATTTTCACCAGATCAATGACTTTATGAATGAAGTCTATAGCAAGGGAGTGGTTTATCCACCGCGTG
Source organism: uncultured Streptococcus sp. (assembly GCA_934215455.1). Taxonomy (GTDB): domain Bacteria; phylum Bacillota; class Bacilli; order Lactobacillales; family Streptococcaceae; genus Streptococcus. The sequence continues at coordinate 15,665 of CAKPZX010000005.1, read as the reverse complement.
ACAAGGTCTTTAAGGCCTTGCAGACGACAGAGATGGATCAGGTCAAGGTCTTGATCTTAGGTCAAGATCCCTACCATGGACCGGATCAAGCGCAGGGCTTAAGTTTTTCTGTTCCGGATCATGTACCAGCGCCGCCTTCTTTGCAAAATATTCTCAAAGAATTGCGCTCAGATATCGGAGAGATGCGTTCCCATGATCTGACCTCTTGGGCAGAGCAAGGAGTGCTCTTGCTCAATGCCTGTTTGACGGTGCCTGCTGGTCAGGCCAATGGTCATGCAGGACAAATTTGGGAGCCTTTCACAGATGCTGTGATCAAGGTGGTCAATGAGTTGGAGGAGCCAGTTGTCTTTATCCTCTGGGGATCTTATGCCCGTAAGAAAAAGCCTCTGATTACCCACGATCGACATTTGGTCCTTGAATCAGCTCACCCAAGTCCTTTATCGGCCTACCGAGGATTCTTTGGTTCCCAACCCTTTTCAAAAACCAATCAATTTTTGAAAGAGGCGGGACGCGAGCCGATTGATTGGTTAAGATAGGAGAAAGAAATGCCACAATTAGCAACGATTTGTTACATTGACAATGGGAAAGAATTTCTCATGTTGCATCGCAATAAAAAGCCCAATGATGTCCATGAAGGCAAATGGATCGGAGTTGGTGGAAAATTAGAACGCGGGGAAACCCCACAGGAGTGTGCTGCGCGTGAGATTTTTGAGGAGACGGGCCTTAGAGCCAAGCCAGTTTTGAAAGGGATTATTACCTTTCCGGAGTTTACTCCAGATTTGGACTGGTACACCTATGTCTTCAAGGTAACAGATTTTGAGGGAGAACTGATCGAGTGTAACGAAGGAACCTTGGAGTGGGTGCCTTATGATCAAGTCCTCTCAAAACCAACCTGGGAAGGGGACCACACCTTTGTCGAGTGGTTGTTGGAGGATAAACCCTTCTTTTCAGCAATGTTTCGCTATGACGGCGACCGTTTGTTAGAGTCGCATGTTGATTTTTATGAATAAAGGAGAATGCAATGGTTGTCATTAAAAATGGTCGCGTAATGGATCCCAAAACTGGCTTGGATCAAGTCTGTGATCTTCGCATTGAAGGAAAGAAAATTGTAGAGATCGCTGAAAACCTCCCAACGGATGGACAAGAAGTCCTTGATGCTACTGGTCTGGTGGTTGCTCCTGGTTTGATCGATGTACACGTGCATTTCCGTGAACCTGGTCAAACTCATAAAGAAGACATCCATACGGGTGCCTTAGCCGCAGCTGCGGGTGGTTTTACCCGAGTGGTCATGATGGCCAATACCAATCCGACCATTTCAGATATTGCAACTTTAGAGGAAGTCTTAGCTTCTGCAGCCAAGGAAAATCTCCACATTCATACGGTTGCGACGGTGACCAAGAACTTTGACGGTCAACACCTGACAGATTTTGAAGGACTGCTTAAGGCCGGTGCAGTGGGATTTTCAGATGATGGGATTCCCCTTCAAAGTACTAAGGTTGTCCGCCAAGCCTTGGAAGAAGCTAAGCGTTTAGGAACCTTTATTAGTCTGCATGAAGAAGACCCTGAGTTGAATGGCATTCTTGGTTTGAATGAGAACATTGCTAAGGAACACTTCCATGTCTGTGGTGCGACAGGTGTAGCCGAATATTCAATGGCTGCGCGTGATGCCATGATTGCCCATGCGACAGGTGCTCACCTCCATATCCAACACCTTTCCAAGGAAGAAAGTGTCAAGGTGGTGGAATTTGCCCAAGGATTAGGAGCTCATGTAACGGCAGAAGTGGCACCTCAACACTTTTCGAAAACAGAAAGTCTGCTCTTGACTAAAGGAAGTAATGCTAAGATGAATCCACCTCTTCGCTTGGAATCTGACCGTCTAGCAGTGATTGAAGGCTTGAAGTCAGGCGTTATCTCCGTGATTGCGACTGACCACGCGCCTCACCATGCGGACGAGAAGAATGTTCCTGATATTACCAAAGCACCATCTGGCATGACTGGCCTTGAAACTTCGCTCTCTCTTGGTTTGACCTACTTGGTGCATGCAGGTCATTTAAGCCTGATGCAATTGCTTGAAAAGATGTCCTATAATCCAGCACGTCTCTATGATTTTGATGCTGGCTATATCGCAGTGGATGGACCGGCAGATTTGACCATCTTTGATCCAGAAGCAGATCGTCTGGTATCGGATCATTTCGCTTCAAAAGCTGGCAATTCACCATTTGTGGGTGAAACATTAAAAGGGAAAGTTGCTTATACAATCTGTGATGGACAAGTGATTTTTCAAGGATGAGCGATCGTATTCATATGAATCTTAAAAAAATGATGCAAGGCTTGGTTTTCTTTTTAACCAGCCTTCTTGTCTTTGTCTTTCTATTTCGAGCTTTGCTACCGACTGCATCTCCTCGCATGACCAAGGCCAAACCATCTGCGAAAGAGGTTACCTATACCTATGTGGCGTTGGGAGATTCCTTGACCAAAGGTGTCGGTGATAGCACCAATCAAGGGGGCTTTGTGCCCATCCTCGCCCAAAGTCTGTCCAATGAAAATGATGGCCAGTACCAACCTGTCAACTATGGAGTAGCTGGAAATACAAGCGCTCAGATCTTAGATCGACTCAAGAAGCAAACAGATCTTCAGAAGGATCTCAAAAAGGCGCGTGTCATGACCTTAACGGTTGGGGGAAATGATCTGCGCAAAGTCGTTGTCGATCATCTGAGTGACTTTTCCCTATCGGATATCCAAAAGCCGCTCAAGAGTTATACAGCGAACCTCAAAGAAATTATTACAAAGGCCAGAAAGGACAATCCCCATCTTCCCATTTATGTAGTGGGGATCTACAATCCTCTTTACCTGAATTTTCCTGAATTAACCAGTATCCAGACGGCTGTAGATCGTTGGAATGAGACGACGGAAGAAACCATTGCTCAATTTGACCAGGTCTATTTCGTTCCGATCAATGATTTGCTTTATAAAGGAATTGATGGGAAAATGGGCGTATCAGAAATCAGTGACGGGAAGACAACCGTTATCAATGATGCCCTGTATGAAGAGGATAGTTTCCACCCCAACAATACGGGCTATGAAAAGATGAAACAAGCAATATTGGAGAAAATCAATGCTACGAAGAAAACTTGGAGTCAAAAATAATCCCATCAAAGAGAAAGTCCCCTTCCTTCAAAAAATCAATATTTGGAAATGGTTGTTTTTAGGCTTGGTCAGCCTTCTCTTAGCCTTTGCTATAGTCGTGCAAGGACGCTTAGCGACGCCAAGAGAAGATGTTAGTCAGCTTCATCAAACAGTTGGCACCAAAGATGTCAAAGTTGGAACCATGACGACAACTCGTGATCAACTCAATGACACCATCAAATCGCTTCTGAAAAAATATAAGCTGTCCGACTACAAGGTCTATGCGGACAATCAGCAAATCCTATTAGAAGGGCAGTTGAGTTTCTTAGGGAAGGATTATCCCTTATACATTTACTTTCAACCATCCAAATTGGAAAACGGGAACATCCTCTTGACGGTGAAGGATTTTTCAGTTGGAACCTTTCAAATTCCACAAAGGATGGTTTTGCAGCTCTTGAGCAAGAATAAAAATATTCCAGAATTTATTCAAATTTCTCCAAAGCAGTCTACCATCACCATTATGTTACCAGAAATTGACAATGACTTTGGAATCTATGTCAAGGCCAATACCATTGACCTCTATAATGATAAGATCGTTTTCGATTTGTATCAGAAGAAGTAGAGCGAAAGAGGCTATTCAAATTGAATTCAAAGTCATCTTAAAAACTTTCCTTAGGCTTAATAATTCCGAGAGAGTGGGACAGAAATCGGTAATTCGTTAGAATTCGATTTCGTCGTCCCACCTCCGCACAGTTGAGTAGGGCTGTAAAAGCTGATGAAATCAGCGTAGTAGAGCCCACTCAACCACTGCGTCTTGCTCGACAATCCAAAAACAATTGAGAGGCTAGGACTTTTGTCCCAGCCTCTTTTCTCTCGGCGGAAAGTTTCATTATATGATGTGTTTGAATGATCCTAATTGTTTTTATAATTATAATTTTTTTAATAGCACCTAGGTTTTTTTATGTAAAAACAGGCTGTCTATAGTCTAATTATAATTGAAAGCTCTATTTTGTTTCTATTCAAAAAATTCAGAATATTGTAGAAAATTCTTGACATTGATTCTTCCCTATGCTAAAATACTAGACAAGACATTGAACAAAGGAGAAAGTCAAACATGAAAACAGCTAAGTTTATTCAATTTGCTTTGTTGTTGAGGTACAAGGGCTAGTGCAGAAGCATTAGTCCTGTTTGGCTTACCAAGCGGGCAAAAACATCTCGCTTGGTTAACCGAGTGAGATGTTTTTCTTTATATCCACTACATAGAAATGAGGAGACCCTATGCGTAAAGTTGAATTTTTAGATACCAGCCTTCGGGATGGTGAACAGACTCCAGGAGTTAATTTCTCTATCAAAGAAAAGATTGCCATTGCTAAACAATTGGAAAAATGGGGCATTTCTGCTATTGAAGCAGGTTTTCCTGCAGCTAGTCCGGATTCCTTCACTGCTGTTCAAGAGATTGCAAAGGTCTTGACCAAGACAGCCGTGACAGGTTTGGCCCGTTCTGTCAAATCAGATATTGATGCTTGTTATGAAGCCTTGAAGGATGCTAAGTATCCACAAATTCACGTCTTTATCGCAACCAGTCCGATTCACCGGGAGTTTAAACTCAACAAGACAAAGGAAGAAATCCTTGAAACGATCAAAGAGCACGTTTCTTACGCTCGCTCAAAATTTGAGATTGTGGAATTCTCTCCCGAAGATGCTACCCGGACAGAATTGGATTTCCTCTTGCAAGTCGTACAGACTGCAGTCGATGCTGGTGCTAGCTATATCAACATTCCTGATACAGTTGGTTTCACGACACCAGCAGAGTACGGTGCCATTTTTAAATACTTGATTGACCATGTCAAGACAGATCGCGAGATTATCTATTCCCCTCATTGCCATGATGACCTAGGAATGGCCGTGGCGAATAGCCTCGCTGCTGTTAAAAATGGTGCCCGTCGTGTCGAAGGAACCATTAATGGGATCGGGGAGCGGGCCGGCAATGCGGCGCTTGAAGAAGTAGCAGTTGCTCTAAATATTCGCGAAGACTATTTCCAAGTGGAGAGTCCGATTGTCCTTAATGAAACCATCAACACCTCTGAGTTGGTCTCTCGTTACTCTGGGATTCCAATTCCTAAAAACAAGGCGGTTGTTGGTGGCAATGCCTTCTCACACGAGTCTGGGATCCACCAAGACGGAGTTCTTAAAAATCCTCTTACCTACGAAATCATTACCCCTGAGTTGGTGGGTGTTAAGAGCAATAGTCTCCCTCTTGGAAAATTGTCTGGTCGCCATGCCTTTGTCGAAAAACTGCATGAGTTGGGACTGGATTTCACAGAAGAAGACATCAAGCCATTGTTTGCTAAGTTCAAATCTCTTGCAGACAAGAAACACGAGATCACAGATGCCGATATCCGCGCCCTTGTTGCCGGTACAGCAGTGGAAAATCCTAAAGGATTCCAATTTAACGATCTCCGCTTGACAACCAATGCAGACGAAACGATTACAGCAGCGGTTAGCCTCCGCAATGAAGAAGGGGAAGTACTTGAATTCCTTGCTAATGGTCAAGGGTCGGTTGAAGCGATCTTTAATGCGATTGATAAATTCTTCAACCAAACTGTTCGCTTGACCTCATACAATATCGATGCAGTGACAGATGGGATTGATGCCCAAGCCCGTGTCTTGGTATCCGTGGAAAATGTCGATACAGATACGATTTTCAATGCCTCTGGTTTGGACTTTGACGTATTGAAAGCCTCTGCCATCGCTTATATCAATGCCAACACGCTGGTTCAAAAAGAGAATGCGGGTGAGATGGGACGTGCTGTCTCCTACCGTGACCTTCCACAAGCATAAGAGGAACTGAATATGACAAAGAAAATTGTAACACTTGCCGGAGATGGGATTGGCCCTGAGATCATGGCAGCTGGACTAGAGGTCCTTGCAGCCGTCGCTCCCAAAATCGGCTTTGATTATAGTCTAGAAGACAAACCTTTTGGGGGTGCTGGAATTGATGCCGCTGGCCACCCACTTCCCCAAGATACTCTAAAAGCAGCTAAAGGAGCGGATGCTATTCTTCTCGCAGCCATTGGGAGTCCGGAGTATGACAATGCTCCTGTTCGTCCCGAACAAGGCCTGCTCGCTATTCGTAAGGAATTAAATCTCTTTGCCAATATTCGGCCTGTACGGATTTTTGATGCCTTGAAACACTTGTCTCCTTTGAAACCAGAACGTATCGAGGGTGTCGACTTCGTGGTTGTGCGTGAATTGACAGGTGGGATTTATTTTGGAGAGCATATCTTGAAAGAAGATACTGCACGCGATATCAATGATTACAGTGCAGAAGAAATCCGTCGGATTATGCGCCAAGCCTTCAAGATTGCGCAAGGACGTGGCAAGAAAGTGACCAGTATCGATAAGCAAAATGTCCTTGCAACTTCTAAATTGTGGCGCCAAGTGGCAGAAGAAGTGGCCAAAGAATTTCCAGATGTGACCTTAGAGCACCAGCTTGTCGATAGTGCGGCCATGATCATGATTACCAATCCAGCCCGCTTTGATGTCGTAGTGACAGAGAATCTATTCGGAGATATCTTATCTGACGAATCCAGCGTCCTTCCTGGAACACTAGGCGTGATGCCGTCTGCCAGTCATTCTGACCAAGGACCAAGCATGTACGAACCGATTCACGGTTCAGCACCTGATATTGCAGGTCAAGGCATTGCCAATCCGATTTCCATGATCCTGTCCGTTGCTATGATGCTCCGAGACAGTTTTGGAGAAACAGCAGGTGCAGAAATGATCGAAGAAGCCGTCAATCAAACCTTGAATCAAGGAATTTTGACGCGAGATCTAGGTGGTCAGGCTTCTACTGCTGAGATGTCTGCAGCCATTATTGGGAATCTCTAAGATGACTTGGAGAGACCGCTGTTTAGTTCTTATTGCTATTTGGAATAGTATCGTATTTCTGACCTATGGTTTAGATAAACGAAAAGCTATCCAAAAGAGGTGGCGGATCCCTGAAAAGGTCCTGTTACTCGAGAGCTGGCTACTTGGTGGATTCGGAGCTCTACTAGGTGGATATCTCTTTTACCACAAGGTGCGGAAATGGTATTTTCAAGCCACCTGGTGGGGCAGTAGCCTTCTTTTAGCAGGTGCCCTCTTTCTAATCCTTCAATGGATTTCCTAACAAGAAGATAAATGGAGAAAGACGATGAGTGGAAAATCTATCTTTGATAAACTTTGGGACCGCCACGTGATTACAGGAGTGGAAGGGCAACCCCAACTCATGTATGTGGACCAACACTACATCCACGAAGTGACGAGTCCGCAAGCCTTTCAAGGATTAAGGGATGCAGGACGTAAGGTCCGACGACCCGATTTAACCTTTGGAACCTTTGATCACAATGTTCCAACGGTCAATATTTTTGATATTCGAGATGTGATTTCAAAAGCCCAGATTGATAAATTAGCTGAGAATGTGGTGGACTTTGGGATTGATCATGCTGCCCATGGTTCTGCTAAGCAAGGAATCGTTCATATGGTGGGCCCTGAAACCGGTCGGACCCAGCCTGGAAAATTTATTGTCTGTGGAGACAGCCATACCGCCACCCACGGAGCCTTTGGTGCCATTGCCTTTGGGATTGGAACCAGTGAAGTGGAGCATGTCTTTGCCACCCAAACCATCTGGCAAGTCAAACCCAAGAAAATGTTGGTTGAATTCACCGGAACCCCACAAAAAGGGATCTATTCAAAGGATTACATCCTAGCTTTGATAGCGCGCTACGGTGTTGCTTGTGGAGTTGGTTATGTCGTAGAGTATCGGGGAGAAGCAATTGATCGCTTGACCATGGAAGAACGCATGACCATCTGTAACATGTCGATAGAGTTCGGGTCCAAAATGGGGATCATGAATCCAGATGAGACGACCTTTGACTACCTCCGAGGACGCGAATGTGTGCCAGAAGATTTTGAGGCTGCAGTAGCTGATTGGAAGACTCTAGTCAGTGATGACGATGTCGTTTATGACAAGGTCATCCGTATGGATGTATCTGATCTTGCTCCGATGGTGACTTGGGGGACCAATCCTTCTATGGGAGTGGACTTCGAGACTCCTTTTCCAGAGATTCGCGATATGAATGATGAACGGGCTTATCATTATATGGATCTAGAACCTGGCCAAAAACCAGCAGACATTGAATTAGGCTATATCTTTATCGGTTCTTGTACCAATGCGCGTCTCAGCGATTTGGAGTTGGCAGCCAAGTTTGTGAAAGGCAAAAAAATTGCGCCCAACTTAACTGCTATTGTGGTACCTGGCTCTCGTCCGGTTAAGCAAGCCGCCGAAAAATTAGGCTTAGACAAGATCTTTATGGATGCGGGCTTTGAATGGCGTGATCCAGGATGCTCCATGTGTCTAGGAATGAACCCAGACAAGGTTCCAGATGGGGTCCACTGTGCCTCTACTAGCAACCGGAACTTTGAAGACCGCCAAGGATTTGGTGCTAAAACCCATCTCTGTAGCCCAGCAATGGCTGCTGCAGCAGCAATCGCCGGTCGCTTTGTCGATGTGCGCCAAATGCCAGAAGTCGAGTAAAAGGAGGAATCATGGAGAAATTTACCATTTATACAGGAACAACAGTTCCTTTGATGAACGATAATATTGATACCGACCAAATCCTCCCCAAGCAATTCTTAAAGTTGATTGATAAAAAAGGCTTTGGGAAATACCTCATGTATGCTTGGCGCTATTTGGATGACCAATACACCGAGGATCCAGATTTTATCTTTAACAAGCCAGAATACCGCAAGGCAACCATTTTGATCACTGGTGACAATTTTGGGGCTGGTTCCTCTCGGGAGCACGCAGCCTGGGCTTTAGCTGATTATGGCTTTAAAGTCGTTATCGCCGGATCCTTCGGAGATATCCATTACAATAATGAGCTTAATAATGGGATGCTGCCGATTGTCCAACCGCTAGAGGTTCGTCAAAAATTGGCAAGTTTGAAGCCGGCAGATCCAGTGACGGTAGATTTGGAAGAGCAGAAGATCATCTCGCCTGTTGGAGAGTTTCGCTTTGAGATTGATCAAGATTGGAAGCACAAATTGCTCAACGGCTTGGATGATATTGGGATTACGCTTCAGTACGAAGACTTGATCGCAGCTTATGAAAAGAACCGGCCAGCCTACTGGCAATGATAAAATTGTATACTTAATTACGAATTTTCTGAAAATATATTGAATTTGAGACTATTTTTTGATACAATACTAAAAACACTAGAAAAGGAAAGAGACTTATGACAAAACACATTCAATGGGACGGACAACTTTCACAAGAAGGATTTGATATTCTTAAAGGAGAGGGTGGCTGTATCGTCTGCCCTACAAAAGTTGGCTACATCATCATGACCAGTGACAAGGCTGGCTTGGAACGTAAATTTGAAGCCAAAGAACGTAACCGTAACAAACCAGGTGTGGTTCTTTGCGGAAGTATGGATGAACTTCGTGCCCTTGCGCAATTGAATCCTGAAATCGAAGCCTTCTACCAAAAACATTGGGATGAAGATATCTTGCTTGGTTGTATCCTTCCTTGGCGTGAAGATGCCTATGCAAAATTGCAAGCTTTCGGAGATGGACGTGAAGAACTCATGACAGACGTTCGTGGAACTTCATGCTTTGTCATCAAATTTGGTAAAGCTGGTGAGCAAATCGCCAAAGAAATGTGGGAAAAAGAAGGCAAGATGGTTTACGCATCTTCAGCCAACCCTTCTGGTAAAGGAAACCGCGGGAAGGTCGAAGGAATCGGTGAGCGTATCGGAGGTGCCGTGGACTTGGTTATCGAAGCCGATGATTATGTAGCTTCTATCCAACCAGACAAGACCATTGAAACTCGCTATGAACAAGGTGTGATGGTATCTATGGTTGATGCAGAAGGAAAATTGATCCCAGAACAAGGAGCAGGTAGCCGTTCTGTCAATACTTGTCCAGTCGTCATCCGTAAAGGATTGGATATCGATAAGATCATGATGCACTTATCTGATCATTTCAACTCTTGGAACTATCGCCAAGGGGAATACTATTAAGAAACAGAAAAAGCATTCCACTTGGAATGCTTTTTTTGTGAAAGGATAAAAGATGGTATAATAGAGTCAAACAATGTTCCATAAAAGGGGAAGTGGTATGGTCTCCAGAAAAGCATTTATCGATAAAGCCAATCAGGAAGGATTTTCCTTCAACATCCAAATCCCATGGTGGCAGTACAATAACTTCAAGTCATTAGTTTGGAGAAAAAGGCTCTCTGAGAAGCAACTCTATCAGATCTTTCTTTCACTTTGTAGAGAGGTAGAAGACCGGCAAATGCAAGCGGTAGCGGATAAGAGAAAGTATCAGACCGGATTTTATGTAGTGGCATGTAATGGCCACGAGTTTCGCTTTGAGTTTGCTTTTAAAAAGAACCAAGAACTAAGAGTTTATAATTTATTTGAGACCATCAATGGTCGTAAGAAACTCACCCTGATGGATCTGCTTGATTACATAATGGATTGACTATGTATAGAAACAATAAAGGTTCAGTACAGATTGATAAAAGAAAGAGTGGTTCTATGATTTCAAGAGATGCATTTTTAGAAAGAATCAACCAAGAGGGATTTTCATTTAGTATTGACATCCCGCGCAGAAATTTTTCGGATTTTACATCATTAGTTCGGAGAAGAAGAATTTCAGAAGAAGACCTCTATCAGCTGTTTTATAACTATTGTCAAGAACTAGAAAGCTGTTTGAAAGAAGCAGGGGAGAAACGACGCTTGCTCTTCAATAAGTTTCCAGTTAGCCCCGTTCATGATAAATATAAAACGAAATTTGATACAGTGGCACCCAACGGACGCGAATTCCGCTTTGAGTTTGTCTTTAGCAATGACAATCGTTTAAAAGTTTATCACATGATCGAAACTGTTAATGGTCGTAGGAAAAAAACTCCTATGGAAATACTGATGGACTTAGTCGATGCTTTATAGTGGATACTGATTTAAGAGAAATTTTATGAGATACCTATTTCTTCTTGATTCCATTGGGCCTAGTGACTATAATGAATGAGTTTAACAAAGTTACAGGTAGACTCTTGTTCCTCTGCTTGTTTGCTCTTGCTTTTTTATGTTGGTACTCTTTGTAATCGTCACAGCTCCAGTAGTTTTATTGAACCGACCTTTCCTATTTGATCGCCTAATAGCTAGTAGTTATCGAAGTACGGTTGGGAAATAGACAAAAGGTAAAAGGACTCTATTTTTGCGATAGAGATCTTTTTTATAAGTAGGGGTTGAACCGTAAAGTTAGAGTATGGTAGTAAGAGTTTTCTAACTGCTTGAAATTTGGTACACTAGAGCTATGAAGATAGAAGATACTATAAAAAAAGCAATCATTTTAGGCGCTACAGGAGGGATTGGCCGGCAGCTAGCGAAAGAATTGGCACAACGTTTGGAGCATCTGATTTTAGTGAGTCGAGATGCTGACAAACTCTCCCAAGTCCAAAAAGAACTAACTGGGAGTAAGGCGCAGCTTTCAATCCTAACATTAGATATGCTAGATCAAGTGGCTCTAGAAGCTTTTGTAGAGAGTCTAGATGCTGATCTTCTCGTCAATTGTGCGGGACTAGCCTATTTTTCCCTAGGATGTGACCTTGATTCAGCTAGTGAGCAAGACCTCTGGCAAGTCAATTACCATGCTCCGGTTCAACTAATTAAGCAATTAGTGAAGAAGAATCAGAAGATCCACTTGGTCCAGTTGTCATCTCTGGCTGCTCTTTTTCCTCATCCCTATCTAGCAGCCTACAGTGCTAGCAAGGCTGCCTTGCAGACCTACACTCTTGCTCTCCAGGAGGAACTGAGGCAATCAGATTCCCAGGTCCAGCTAGGTCTGTATATTCTTGGACCAGTCCAAACAGCTATTTTTCCCCAAAAACTAGTAGAAGCATTGGGTGGCAGTCGCTTGCAGATGAAGTCTGAGAAAGTCGCTCAGCAGTTGATCCGATTCATAGAAGGGGATACTTCCTATGCTATTATCGGCCTTCGCTATCGCTTGCTAGTTTGGCTAGGTCGCCTGCTTCCCCAAAGATGGATCATTCGTGTCCTCTCCAGGTATTTACGAAAGGGACTTAATTAATGAAATTCATATTTATATTTTTAGCCGTTACTTATCTTTTCTTATTTCTCATCCGTTGGTTGCTGTCCTTCACTTATTATAAAAAAAGTCAGGTTCAGATTACGGACTTTCCAGAACAGCTTTTTACAGTGGTTCAACCCATCCTTTCTGGGGATCCTCGTTTAGAGGGTGATTTGCGGGCCAATCTCCAGCAAACTGAAGCAGTAGAATTCTACTGGTTGATTGATCAGTCTGATACAGAAGCCCAGCGAGTAGCAGATCGGATTTGTCAAGAGGCATCCTTTGCCCAACGCATTCGAATTTTTCTCATTGAAGACGTCCCTCAGGGAATTAATCCCAAGAGTTACAAGATTGAGCAGGTTGTAGAGGAGCTGACCCGTCCATATCTGATTGTTTTGGACGATGATAGTGTCATTGATTTTTCTAAAATGGGTGAGCTGACCGCCTATCTGGGTCAAGAGGTCATTCTGACAGGCATTCCTTATAACCAGGAGAGAAGCAATTTCTGGTCTAAGCTGGTCGCAGCATTTGTTAATGGCAATTCTTTTATTACCTATTTTACCATGGCAGAAGTTGAGGCGAATCACTCCATCAACGGGATGTTCTATATCCTACCGGTAGAACTTGCAAAAGACCAGGGGCTCTTCACAGCGATTAAGGATTTTCTATGTGATGATTTAGCCGTGGCCGATTTTTTAAGAAGTAAAGGAGTATCCATTATCCAAACACGGGTCACCTGTAATGTTCGAACGACTATCAAGGACGCCAAGCAATATCTGCTCCAGATGAAGCGTTGGCTTCTCTTTAGCTCTATCTACCTCAAAGAACACCTGGACTGGAAGGTCTTTTGTCTCATAGGTTTACCGAGTTTTCTACCTCTTCCAACTTTGATCCTAAGTCTCATTTTAGGATGGCCTTATCTTCTTCTAGCCTTAAGCTTACTGGTATTCAAGGCAGTATGGATGCTCCTCTATCGGCAAAGCATTCTATCCAATCGCCTACACTTGGATGAAGTCATCTATGAAGTGCTGAATGATCTCCTGCTTCCTTGGTTGTTTGTCTATGTTCTATTGACTCCTCCTGTGATAAACTGGCGGGGGCGGAAGATTCGTGTGACGGACGGAAAGATTCGTTATGAGTAAGATGAAGTCCTATCTAGACCGTTTGTCTGCCTTATCTCTTGATCAGACCATGCTAGACTCTAATCGCTTGGTTCTCTTTCTCAGTGGGAGCAGTGATATCACTTGTGCCGGACTGACAGCAGGACAACTGGAATTCCTCCATGCGATTTGTCCATCAGGTTATAGAGTAGTAGAGAGTAATTTCCCCTTCAATCAAAATTTTGAACATATACAATTTCCTCAAGTATCCCTAATGGTGGCTTCTGCATCCAATATCATCTATTATTGGCATACCATTTTGAACTCTCGCTTTCAAAAGCTCTTACAACAACACTTGTCTCCCTTGCTGGAAGTGCAGGAGGTGGTTCTTGTTTGTAAGAGTTCAGGGGTCAATATGCTGACGCAGTGGCTTAGAAGTGTAGGGAAGGAGGTATCCTTGCCAAGGTTGCGCGTGATAGCGCTTGGCCCGGTTTCCCAGCTTCTCTTAAGTCAAAAGGAGTTAGAGGTATTGGTTATCAAAGGTAAAAAAGATCCTTATTCACGAATTTTGGACCGCCATTCAGCGGATATCCAAGTGGATACGAATCATTATAGCTATGAATACAGAGAAGATGTGAAAGGAATCATTTATGACTGGATTAGACAAAGTGATAAAAATCGATGTAATTAGCGTTCCCTTTAGTGGCCATTTATTTCCAACCTTGACTTTGGTCAAGCCCTTGCTAGAGGATCCTCGTTTTCAGGTTCGAGTCATCACAGGTTTTCAAAAAAAGGAATTGGTCGAGCAGATTGGCTTTGACTGCCTTGCCTTGTTTCCTGACCGTCCGACAGTCATGGAAGATATAGCCAATACAGCCAAGCAAGCAAATCTCTTTATCATGTACCAACAATTACGGGCTAATAGCAGGCTGATTCCTGAAGTTTTCAACGAGATAAATCGAATTTGGGACTCTGAAGGACAACCAGACTTGATTATTGCAGATTTTGTAGCTGCTCCTGCTGGAGTTTTAGCAGATCGTTTGGGCATTCCCTGGATTACGACCATTCCAAGTCCAGTAGCGATAGAGAGTCGTACGACCACTCCGGCTTATCTAGGAGGCTGGAAACCGCACCAGGGGACCTTCTACAAGTGGAGAGATGCTCTGGGTCGGCAAGTCATCCGTCTAGCAAAGAAGGTTGGATTAGCGCTGGTTAAGAAGAATCTCGATACCCTAGAGGATTTCAAATTGTACCGTGAAGATGGGACAGAAGCCATCTATTCTCCCTATTCAATCTTGGCTCTGGGCATGAAAGAGTTGGAGTTTCGAGACGATTTTCCGTCCCAGCTTAAATGGGTTGGTTATCGCTGTCTCTCTTTTGATCGACTTCCTCAAGAACAGAAACAGTATTTTACGAGTTCTAAAAAGCGGGTCCTCGTTACCTGTGGCACTCATTTAAAATGGGAAAAAGAGCGGATGGTGGAGTTGGCAAAGCTTTTGAGCCAAGAACATCCTGACTATGTCTTTTACGTAACCCTAGGCGACCCTAGTGGTTTGGAGCATCCACCAAGGATGTTGTCAGATAATCTTCTGATTTTTGATTACCTCCCTTATTCAGATGTTCTGGATCAAATGGACTTTGCCATTCATCATGCAGGTGCTGGGATTTTGATGGGGTGTATCGAAGAGGGGATTCCTAGTCTGATTTTGCCCCAGGACTATGACCAGTTTGACAATGCGGTTCGGGCTGAGTTATTCCAAGTAGGATTGGTTTCTCGTAAAAAGACAGATTCCGAAGTTTTTCGCTTATTTAATGAATTGGTTTCTCGGGAGGATTGGAATCATCTAAAGGTCCTCGCTCAACGATGCAAAGCTTATCAACCGACAGAGATACTTTATCAGGAAATCGAGAGACTCTTGAAAGTAAAGTTATAGAATAAAGAGATAGGAGAGACTCCTATTTGCTTTCTTCCAGAGATTTTCTATTCAATGAACATAAAAAACTAGAGCATGCGCTCTAGTTTTTTGGTTGTTGATGGGTGATGTTTTTTCCCCATGGGATGAGATTTTCTTTTTTCTCCTTGATCCGTTGGATATTGTCCTTATGTCGAAGAATGATCAAGGTAGCTAAGGCCAGGACAATGATTGTAAAAAGCGGATCATAACCGTGCAAGATCCATCCAGTCAAAGGAAGAAGGAGGACCGATAAAATGGCGAGTAGCGCAACGGTAACACTCGAAAACGAAATCATACTGGTTAAATACAGGCTAGCTACAAAATAAACAGCTAAAATGAGTAGCAAGAT